>CAUPYN010000019.1:0-16827 GCA_963515575.1 uncultured Campylobacter sp. | reverse complement strand
AAATTTAAAAAAATTTGGAAAAGATTTTTGGGTGGTATTAGATTTGAATGAAAATACCCCCTAGAAACGCACAAACTAGATACGTTTTCTTTAAAGGGGAGCTACTTAAATCCAAATCAATCCTTTTATTTTTTAGGTATCGTAGAATTTTTTTCTCCACGGACTTGAGCCTGATCTTTCGATGGAGTGATACTAGAGTATGAAACCTGCGCAAATCCGGTTTCCGGTGTCACGGTTATGATAGCCGTCTTTTTAGCCGTACTTAAAACTATTTGACAATTTTGGCCATTATGAACCAGCCTGTCATAACCTCTAGTCGCACCGCCGCCGGTCGTGCTCACTGCCTGCATAGGCCTTCCAAATTCATCAAAAGAAATAGTTTGCAAGTTGCTGTCTCCGCATACGCCGCGCAACTGCACATTAGTTATACCGAATTTTTTTGCCAAATTATATTTCATACTGGCCTTTTTGCAACTGGCTTTTGAAATACCGCTCCATCCGGAGCTCATAAATTTATTCGGCTCCAACGGGTCTCTTGCTACTTCTTCTTCCGAATTTAAATTTCCAGTAGCGCTTCTATCATTATAAACGCTATATCTCCATTCGCTCGAGCCGTCGCAAAATGAAGCTTTGGTAAAACCTATACTCCATCTCTTTTTAAACCAGTTGGCGTCAGTAGGATCAAATTTACTATCCTGCATCGCTAGATGCTGGGTATAACGGATATGCGACATCACTTGGTCGGCGGCTTCGGCGATATGATCGTCGTTTATTCTCGGTAACGCCATAACGGCTATTATTCCTATTACTACTATTGCCACGACAAGTTCTAAAATCGTAAAGGCCTTTTTCATTCATTTTTCCCTAATTATCTTTCTTTTAACTTAAATCTTGCAATCTTTTTGCCGAATTTATTAACGGCAATATTATCATGATTATCACTCAAGCTCAAATTTAGCAGGCTTAGATCTGCATCCTCGCTCGTGTTTATGCCGTAAAATTTAAGCCTCAAAGCAAGCTTTTTATCATCCGTAAAAATTCTTTCTGCACCCCTATCTTTTAGCTCTTTTGCAAGCTCTTTTGCGACGTGATATCTATAAACGAAATGCTTAGTCGGGTCTTTTAGTATGCCGTAAAGCGTCTCGTTAAAAAGTACAAATAAAAATCCGGCAAGCAAGGAAGCTACCGCAAATGAGGCCAAAATTTTATATCCTCGCCTAAACATCGGCAGTCTAACGCGGTACGAGCTAAAAAACACCCGAACCAAAATCGGTACCGAAATAACGCAAAAAGGCAGGTAGTTTTCGAGCTCAAGCCGCTGCCTGATCGATAAAAATAGGCAAAATAAAAACGCCGTTATACAAACGAACCAGAGTAAATTTTTGGCCTCTTTTATCCAAATTCTATACATAGCATATACGAAATAGACGAAAATAAAAGGCGAAAACGCGGCTGCAAAAATACTCACGGTATCAAGCAAATGGCCGCTAGGCTTGCCGCCGGAGTTAAATCCGTAAAGATAAAAACAAAGCGCAAAAAGCAGCGCCGAGGTCCACGCCATCCTAGCGTCGCGTCTATAAACTCCGAAAATAAAAATCGCCGAAAAATAAACCAAAAACGCGCCGCTAACAAAAGGCAACACGCATAAAAGCGCGTAAAAAGCTAGCATTTTGCGTAGTTGATAAAGATAAATGCTCAAAAGCGAGAGCGCGATTATGATACCGGCGTCGTTTACCAAGATCGCCGACGCCATCGTTGCAGGAAGCAATATAAACACGACTGCGCTTACTATTCGGTCAAATTTGCGTTTTAAAATTTGCTTTGAGACCTTGTAGAGTAGCGCGACGCTAAAAATATGGCAAATAACAAAAGGAAGCCGCAAAGCATAGTCGTTTTGTCCGAAAATCTCGACCGAAAATCTAGCCAAAACGGCCGAAATTTTAGACGAGTTATAAAACGCATCCGCCTCGTAGTAGCTAATGCTAAGCGTGCTAATCGCATACGATAAAAAACAAAAATCTATAAGGCAGATGATAAAAAGTAAAAACGTTTCCGAGCGTAGCATGCTAAATTTAGGGCTTAAATTTGCTCTTCCCAGAAAAACTCTATCCACTCGTGCGCCTCTTTTACCGTAAAGTCGGGCAACAAAAGCGCTTTTTGTTTATAAAATATAGTCGCGATCTTTAGCTTAATATGCGGGAAACGCTTTAAAAGCTCTTGTTTGATAGCTATCATGCTCTCGCCCGTATCTATCATATCGTCCACTATCAAAATTTTATTAAATTTAGATAGATCTGGGACGTTAAAGATATCGATAGTATCGAGCTTTTTAGTCTCTTCGTAGTGGACTGAGTTTAGCGTAAAAAGATTGCGGTTATTTAACAGGCTCGCTAAAAAATGCCCCAAAGTAAGACCGCCGCGAGCGACCGCCAAAATCACTTCTGGCTCGAAGTTTTCTTTGATATCTCGCGCCATTATTTTTACGTCTTTATGAAATTCCTCAAACGGATACTTTAGCATGTTTTCTCCTCAGTGTACTAAAAATACTATAAAACTAATGAGCGCAAGCACGATAACGCCGATATTTACGTATTCCCACTCGCGCCTCATGATACGAACCAGCAAATACGCCATAAATCCAAACGAAAGTCCAGTCGTGATCGAGTACGTAAGCGGCATCAAAATAACTATCAAAAATGTCGATACGGCTATAGCCGGATCTTTAAAATTTATATTTCCAAGCTCGCTAAACATCAGCACGCCCACCATCACGAGTATCGGATATATCGCGTTTGAAGGGATGGCTTTAAAAAGCGGCAGCATAAAAATCGTAAGCACGAAAAATAGTCCGCAAAATACCGCCGTTAGTCCCGTCTTGCCGCCCTCTTCTACGCCGCTAGCGCTCTCGGCAAACGATGTCGTGGTGCTAACGCCTACTAATGAGCCGGCTACCGTAGCTACCGCATCGGCTTCGAGGGTTTTTTCTAGTTTTTCGACGCCTTTTTGGTTGCTCTCGTCAAAGATTCCCGCCCTATTTCCCACGCCAGCTAGCGTGCCGATAGAGTCGAAAAGATCGGTTACGAAAAATGTAACAATCACCGGAAGCAGCGCAAAAGATAGCGCGCCCACGATATCAAGCTCTAAAAATATCGGCGAGATTGAGGCCGGTAGCGAGATAAACTCCTTCGGATAGGGCGCGATACCGAAAATCCAAGCTATCACCGAGGTCGTAAATACCGCGATTATGAAGGCGCCCTTAACCTTCCAAGCCCAAAAAAGTATAACGAAAAATAACCCCACAAAGCCTAAAATAACGTTTGGATCTTTTAAATTTCCAAGCCCGACCAGCACGGCGTCGTTATTTACGACTACGCCCATTTGCTGAAGCCCGACGAAGGCGATAAAAGCGCCTATGCCCGCGCTTATCGAGCGTCTGACGTCGTCCGGGATAGATTTTAAGACCCAGATTCTAAAATTCGTAAAAGATAGCACGACGAAAATTATACCCGAGATGAAAACCACGCCCAGAGCCGTCTGCCACGGTATTTGCATGCCTAGCACGAGGCCAAATGTAAAATAAGCGTTTAGTCCCATTCCCACGCTCATGGCCACCGGCGTGTTCGCCCATACGCCGTTTAGCACGGTAGCGATCACGGTGATGAGCGCCGTAGCCGTGATGAGCGCATCCATAGGCATGCCGGTTTTACTCATGATTATCGCGTTTACCGGCACGATATACATCATCGTTAAAAAGGTCGTGAGTCCCGCGCTAAACTCGGTTTTTACGCTAGTGCCGTTTTGTTTTAGTTTAAAAAAATCCAACTTCGCCCCCTTAGTTATCGTAAATTTTTAGTTCGTTATACAAGCTATCTCGCTCGACGGGGATAAAACCCGAGGTCTGGATAAGATCGGTAAAATTTCTAAGACTCATACCGCTTGCCGATTTCGCTCCAGCCGCGCTTTGGATGCTCTCTTTTTCTATCGTGCCGTCTAGATCATCAGCGCCAAATTCCTGCGCGACCATCGCTAAATTTATAGTCGAGGTCGCCCAGTATGCCTTTATGTGCGCGACGTTATCGAGCACCAGACGCGAGATAGCAAAGGTCTTTAAAATTTCGGCCGAGCCAGGATAGTTTTCCACTTTTAGATAGTTGTTGTCGCGCTGATAAACAAGCGGGATAAAGGCGTTAAATCCGCCCGTCTTATCCTGTAAACCTCGAATCCTTAGCATATGGTCGATGCGGTTTTGCCTGCTTTCTACGTGGCCAAACAGCATCGTGGCGTTACTTTCCCTGCCTTTTTCGTGCCAAAGGCGGTGGATTTTGAGCCAGTTTTCCGAGCTCACCTTGCCTTTGCAGATTTTACGTCTAACCTCTTCGTCAAAGATCTCCGCTCCGCCGCCTGGCATCGAGTCTACGCCATATTCGAGCATCTTTTCTACGACTTCTTCGTAGCTAAGGCCGTGTTTTCGCGAGAGGAAATCAACCTCCGCCGCAGTTAGGGCTTTGACGTGGATTTGCGGATATTTTTCCTTGATTTTTTTAAAAATTTCCAAATACCACTGCCACGACGTGTCAGGGTTGTGCGCCGAGACTATATGTATCTCTTTTGCGCCGCCGGCGACGCTTTTTTCGACGATTTTTAGGATCTCTTCGTGACTCATCGTATATGGGTTTGGATTTTTGCGGTTTGCCGAAAACGCGCAAAATTTACACACGTCCGCGCAGATATTTGTCGGGTTTATATGCCGATTTACGTTAAAAAATACCTTTTTGCTGTGCAGTTTCCGCCGTTTGGCGTTTGCGAATTTACCCAGCGTAAAAAGGTCCAGGTCGTACAAGCCAGCGCATTCGTCCGTGTCCAGACGCTCGCCGCTTTGGAGTTTTTCTATTAAATTTGTCAAATTTTATTCCGAAAATAGATATTAAACGGCGATTATATGTTAAAAAAGCTTTGTTTTTGCAAAATTTTAGTATCATCGGATAAAATTTACACAAAAAGACGGCGGTAAAAAGTGGCTTTAAAAGGAAATTTAAACGGCGTTTTAGGATGCGCAAATTTAGCCTCGCAGCTAAAAAAGCTTCAGGGCAAGGGCTTTGCAAATTTCATCGCAAAGCAAAGCGACGAGCTGATAAAAGCTCTGTGCGCACGGGTTTTGGACGAGATTTTTGCGGACTTTAACCCAGATGTCGATTTTATCCCGTTTTGCGTCATCGCTACCGAAAAATACGCCGACAACCTCATCTCCACAAGCTCGGTTTTAGAAATTTTAATCGTCTTTAAAGAAAACGCGGGCTTTAACGTCAAATTTATCCTAAAAAAGCTAGTCGCCGCGCTGGAAGGCTCAAATTTAAAGCTAAATATTAAAATTTGCGAGCTGGGCGAAATTTACGAAGCGCACAAAAACGACCATAAAGCAAAGGCCGCATTTAGCCGTATCCGCTACATCTGCGGCTCGCGTACGCTCTACAAAGCCGCTCGCTCACAGATTTATAAAACTCGCGAGTTTAACGCGCAAGAAAATCTCAAATTTTACGCCAAAAATCTAGGCGCCCTTAACGAGATCCCAAACATCAAGCAAGAGCCCGATCTAAAAAACGATCTGGGCGGCACTAACGACATCTACTATCTAAACTGCGCTCTAAACGGCTTTGAAAACGAGATCAGCATGCGCTCGCAGGCTCTAAAATTTATCGACGAAAAGGAGCTTAGCGCCCTAAATTTGGCGACTGATTTTATCCTTTGCGTAAAATCGGCGCAAAATTTAACTTCCGACTCCGACGTTTTTGATCCCGCTAAGCTAAACGAGATCACCGCGCTCATGCAAACCAAGTCCAAAAAAACGCAAGAAAACAGCAGCGTCATCTCGCAAAAGCTCTTTTCCTGCATGCATTCAGTCGCCGTTTTCTCTCGCTATCTGGTTTCTAGCTTTTATAGGAGCAAATTTAAAAGCGGGGCGAAATTTAGCGAGCTGCGAGCCGCGCGGCTAAAAAACGGATTTTATAGGTTTGAAAATACGATTTATGTCCCGCTACACGTCCGCGCTAGGCCGCTAAATGCAGTGCTAAAACAGCTTTTGGCTCTCGGCGATGCGGAGTATAAATTTGACGTCGGAACGATCTTTTACCTAAAACGCTCGCAAATCAGCAAAGAGGACGCCGAGGATTCGCTCGCTCTTTTTAGAAAAATTTTGATGCGAAACCACGCTCACTGCATTATCAAGGCACTTTTGGACGCGGAGATTTTGCCTGTTTTAGTTAAGCCGCTCGAACACGCCGTAAATTTGGCCGAATTTGACGGATATCATAAATTTAGCGTCGGCGAACACTGCGTGCTAAGCGTCAAATTTGCCGAAAATATCAAAGATAAATTCGTAAAATCACTCTACGACGAGCTTTGCATCGAGGGGCGCACACTGCTAAAGCTAGCTTTGCTGCTACATGACGCAGGCAAGGGGCTAGGCGGCGATCACTCGGTCGTGGGCTCAAATATCTTTCGCGCCTACGCCGCAAAGCTAAATTTGAGCGCAAAAGCCGTAAATATCGGCGTTACGCTCGTGCGCTACCACACGCTAATGAACGACGTGGCAAACCGCGAGGACATCTACGATCAGCGCACGATTTTTAGCTTTATCTCAAAGCTTGGCGATCCGCAAACCCTAAAACTCTCTTACATCGTCGCTTACTGCGTGATAAACGCGACCGACGAAAAGCTATATACGCCCTATCTGGCGCGACTTTTGCGCGAGCTTTACGGCATTTGCCTGCAAAGCTTTGAGGATGAAAATCTGCTCGATGAAGCTTCAAGGCGCGTAAAAAAGGAGCTCAGCATCAGGCGAAACGCTAAATTTGCAGCCTTAAGCGAAAATTTGAAAGAAAAAATCTTCGCCATACGCTCAAATTTGCTCTTTGCCAAATACCAACCAGCAGACATCATTAGCATCGCCTGGGCCGCGCAAAACGCCGATAAACTAAGCGTGCAGATACAAAATCATCAAAGCCTAAGCATCGAAATTTACGCGCAAAACTATCCCAATCTAGCCGTTTTGCTCTCGTCTCTGGCGCACCTTGATCTTGGATTTATGGAGATTTTCGAGCTGTTTGACGGTAAATTTTACGTCAAGCTCGAGTTTAACAAAAACGTAAAATCAAGCGAGCTAGAAACTCTAAAAAACCTCATCGAGATCTCGCTAAAAAGCGGCGCCTCAGCGCAAATAAATCGCCCAACAATACTAAAAGGCGAGCTAAATTTTGACCCAAACCACTCGCAAGAGTACGCGAAGCTTGGCATAAACGCAAAAGATCAGCGCGGGTTGATGGCTTACGTATTGGGAGTTTTTAAGGAATTTGATGTAAAAATAGCCAACGCCAGAATCCAAACCGTAAAAAACAGGACGCGAAATTTGCTGCTTATCCAAAAGCGTGAGGGCGTGGATTTGGGCGAAATTTTAAAATTATTAGAAAGCGAGTAAACATGTGCGGAATCGTTGGTTACGTCGGCAATAGAGAAAAAAGAGAGTTTATTTTAAACGGATTAAAAGAGCTTGAGTACCGTGGCTACGATAGCGCAGGCATGGCGGTGATGAGCCTAGGGGGCGGTTGCGACAAATGCGCGCAAGAGATCGCCTTTTTTAAGGCTACCGGCAAGCTTGAAAATTTAGCCAAAAAATCAGAGGGCTTTAGCTCTAGCGGCGAAGGCGTCGCGATCGGTCATACGCGCTGGGCTACGCACGGAAAGCCTACCGAGATCAACGCTCACCCGCACCTGGGCGAGCACTCGTTCGTCGTTCATAACGGCATCATCGAAAACTACAAAGAGCTAAAAGAGGAGCTTGAAGCAAAGGGCGTTAGCTTCCTTAGCCAAACCGACACCGAAGTCATCGTGCATCTTTTTGAGGAAAATTTAAAAACTATCGGCGAGCCGTTTAAGGCGTACGAAGCTACGGTAGCGCGCCTGCACGGTGCATACGCGACGCTGCTGATCACCAAAACGGCTCCTGGCAAAATTTTCTTCGCCAAGGACGCCGCGCCGCTAGCCATCGGCAAAAGCGATGGCAAAGAGGTATTTTTCGCCTCCTCCGACGCCCCGCTGATCGGCCTAGCCAAAGAGGTACACTACCTAGACGACAAAAGCTACGGATTCGTTAGCATTGACGAGATCGCGGTTTTTAAAGACGCAAAAAAACTAAGCCCGAGTTTCGCCGCGCTGCCAGCAGATAAAAGCTATGCGCAAAAAGAGGGCTACCGCTTTTTTATGGAAAAAGAGATCTACGAACAAAGCGCGGTAGTCTCAGAAACTCTGATGGGACGCGTCAAAGAGGATGCGGTAGGACTTGAAAATTTAACGAACGAGTATTTGCGAAATATCGATGATATCGTGATCTGCGCATGTGGCACGAGCTATCACGCGGCGCTTACGGCTAGCTATCTTTTTGAGAGGCTAGCTGACACGAGAGCCAAGGTCGAGATCGCGAGCGAATTTCGCTATAGACGCCCGAAACTAAACAAAAACGCTCTTTTTATCGTCATCTCGCAAAGCGGCGAAACCGCCGACACCCTAGAGGCGCTAAAAATCGCCAAGCAAGCGGGACTAAAGACGCTAGCTATCTGCAACGTCGATAACTCCTCGATCGTGCGCCTAGCAGACGACACCCTGCTAACTCGCGCGGGTATCGAAAAGGGCGTTGCCAGCACCAAAGCCTTCGCCACGCAGGTCGTGACGCTATGGATGCTAGCGCTGCAAATCGCGCAAGCCAAAGCCTCCATAAGCAAAGAAGAGCTAAAAAGCGAGATCGCAGCGCTCCTGCACGTTCCGCAAATTTTAAATATCAGCAAAGAGCCGCAAGAGCGCATCCGCCGCCTAGCCAAGCACTATTTGCACGGCCACGGATTCTTTTTTATCGGGCGAGATATATTTTATCCGCTGGCGTTAGAAGGCGCGCTAAAGCTCAAAGAGATCTCCTATTTGCATGCCGAGGGCTACCCTGCGGGCGAGATGAAGCACGGTCCTATCGCGCTTGCCGACGAGAGGCTCTTTACAATCGCACTGATGCCGCAAACCGTCCTCTACGAAAAAACCAAAAGCAACGTCGAGGAGCTAGCCGCTCGCGACGCATATATACTTGCGATTAGCCCCGATGAGTTCGATCTTAGCGACGATTTTATCAAGACTAGCAAGCAAGCTCACACGATGAGCGAGTTTTTCGAGATGATGATAATTTTGCAGCTTTTTGCGCTAGAGATCGCCGTGAGGCTAGGAAACGACGTAGATATGCCGCGAAACCTCGCTAAAAGCGTGACGGTGGAGTAAATTAATAGGCGAAATTTGACGAGCAAGGGGTCATATATGCGCAAATTTGTGAGAAATGGGATATTTTGGATGGCTGCCTTCAGTGCCTCATTTAAGGAGAAAATATGGGATTATTTAGTTTTGGTAAAAAGGCTGAAAAAGCGCAAATTCCAAGCACTTTTGCCGGCAGAGTGGATAAATTTTGGGCGGAATTTAGCGACGTGATAGATGAGATCAAGGCTGATCTGGCGGCAAAAGAGTTTGAAAAGGCGATGCAAAAGACTGACGAGAAGCTTCGCATATGCCTTGCCGAGCCTTATTTTATGACGGGGCTTGCTGGCGATAAGCTTGATTTGGTGCTGACTCCCGAGGGCATGAGGCATCGCTTATTTTGGCTAAGCTTCATCAAAAACGCTATGCCTAGGCAGCTTGAATCCAAGATGCTCTGCACGCTCGGAAAGCGGCGCGCGCCGAGAGGTATCGGCGGGATAGAGATGTATGGCACGAGCGTAAACGCCGAGGAGTCGATGATCTACGCGCAGTTTAACGAAAGCGACGTGGATATCAAAATTTACAATGCAAACCTAGCCACTCTGCTCGCGCAGGACGAGGGCAAGGCCTATAATCTTAGCTTTATCCTGCTTGACAATATGATCGGCGAAACGGCGATCATAAATACGCTAGGCGAGCTTGAGGTGCTGGCCAGGCCCGAGGAAAACGGCGTGCCGCTAAGCGAATTCGCCGATCTGGTCGATGAGAAATTCGGCGAAAAAGCCGCTCGCGAACCACTAAAGAATTTTTTCAGCTACGAGATAGAGCCGCGCGGAAGCGAGGTGCGCGAGGATGTGATCGTGGGCACCACCTGCCTAACCGACATCGTAAATCAGTACCTAAACGGCGAGCGCGACATCTATAATGAAGCTTTTGAGCTCGGCATCAAATTTTGCTTTCTTAGCATAGGTAACGACGGCGACGTACAGGCAGGCTTTGATCTGCGAAACAAGATCGAGGACGAGGAGCTGGATAGCTGCGGCTCGTTTTTGGAGATAATCGGCGGCGCAACCGGGCAGAGGCACGCATACATCGATCTCATCTGCTATGACGAGGAAAGGCTAAAAGAAAAAGTAAGCGAGCTTTGCAAAAAATATGGCGCCAATATCGAAATCCACGACTTTAAGCGGTAGATTTAGCTGTGGACGCCAAATTTATTTTGGATTTGCGCGCCCACACTATTTTGGTGCTAAATTTTGCTTTTGATGTTGGTTGTGGCGGATTATTCCACCCATTTCTGCTAGCTCAAGGGCAAAATTTAACAAGCATCTCAGCACAAATAGCTCTAGTTTTCTCTGCGCTAGCCGTATTTTTAAATTTACAGCAGCAGGGCTTATTTGCACGCTCGTCTCAACGCAAATTTTTTAGATACCGACACGCGTTAAATTCTCCGAGCTTGCAGCCTCTATCGTAAAGTTCTTTGGCGGCGTTTTTATTCTTTTCTACGCCCATGCCTTTTTCGTAGGCAAAGCCCAAATTTTCGCAAGCTAGCGCGCTAGCGCCCCAGCAAGCCCGAGTAAAAAGCAAAGCGGCTCGTTCGTAGTCTTTTTCCACGCCCTCGCCCTTAAAATAGCAAACTCCAAGATCGGCGCAAGAGCCAACGTGTCCGCGATCGCAAGAGGCCGCAAATATCTGCGCCGCCTTTGCCGCGTCCTTTTGCACTCCGTCGCCCATCGCGTAGCTTAAGCCAAGATTATAGCACGCCGTTTCCTCGCCCAGTTCGCAGGCCTTGCCAAACAGTTCATTCGTCTTTTTGCCGTCCGGGTAGACGCCAAGCCCCTTGCCGTAGCTATACGCCAGGCTCGCACACCCCTCGGCCACGTCCTTTTTACAGGCTTTAGCAAAAAGCTCGTTTGCCTTTTTGTGATCTTGCGCCGCGCCTTGTCCGTTTTGATAAAGCAGCCCAAGATATACGCAGGCTTTGTCCGCACCCAGCTTGCAAGCCTTTTCGTAGCGCGCGACGGCTTTTGTAAATTCTTTGTCAAATTCGTAAAAATACCCAAGTCCCGCGCAATACATCGCGTTTTTCTCGCCGCCCTCATTGCAGGCAAACTCTAGGTTTTTGAGCGCGACGGAGAGTCTTTTACAAATTTCAACGTTTCCCTTTTTGCACTCGTTGCTAAGATCGGCCAGCTCACCGCCAAAAACCAGGGCCGCAAAAAATATGAGCGAAATAAAACATCTCATAAGCTCAAATTTCCTTTCAAATTTTATAAATTTACCGCCGTAAAGCGCCGAAACCAAAATGCCTGAAGTATAAATTTAAAAAGATTAAAATTCAAATTTAGCTAAAATCGCTATCAAAAAGGAGCGTAAAATGATTTTTGAGGACGAGCTGATTTTTGTCGAGCGAGAGACGAGCGAGATACCGTGGGTAAAAATTTTTACCAAAACACCGTTTAAGGAGCTCACCGACTGCGACGAAGCGACGCAAAAAAGGGTTTTTGAAGCGGTTTTGACGACCGAAAAAGTAATGAGAAAATTTTATAATCCCACTAAAATAAACATCGCAAGCTTTGCAAACTACGTGCCGCGCGTGCATTTTCACGTGATGGCGAGGTTTGAGAGCGATAGCTTTTTCCCCGAGTCTATGTGGGGCAAAAAGCAGCGCGAGGGCGAGCTAAATTTGCCTGATTTTGCCGAATTTTCTCAAATTTTAGCGCTCGAGCTAGGTAAAGAGCGTGAATAAAAAAATACTTCTAACGCTCGCGATCCTCGTAGTAGCAGGCGTTTTAGCGGTCTATAAAGCGCGCTGGGACGAGCAGACGCAGACGGAAAATATCAAAAAATTTCTCGACTTTCAAACGCAAATTTTAAATAAAAATATCGAGGAGGAAAAGCTCTCCGCGATGACCGTGGCGGCGCTACTGGCACAAAACGAACACGTAAAAAAATGCACGAGTCAAAATAACCGCCAAATGTGCCTAGAGACGCTTGGCAAATTTACCAAAACGCTAAGCAAGGTGCCCATTTACGAAAATGACAAATTTCACATCCATACGCCCGAAATGAGGAGCTTTGCTAGGAGCTGGATACCGATGTATGACGACGATCTAACGAGCTTTCGCTACCTACTAGCCGAGGCTAAAAACGGCGTAGCCGCAGGCATCGAGGTCGGTCGCGCCGGAGTTTTCATTAGGTCGGTCGCGCCGATATTTGAGGATAAAAAGATGCTGGGCAGTATCGAGGTGCTGCTTGATTTTAAGCATTTGAGCGACTTTTTCTCGCAGCACGGACTCGGACTGTTCGTCCTGCTAGACGCTAGCGCCGACTCTCCGTATCAAAACAGCAGCGACGAGGGCATCATCGAAGGCTTTCATTTCGTAAATAAGAGCTACGCGAATTTAAACGTCTTGCCGATGCTAAAAGATATCAAATTTAAAAGCGGAGGATTTTATCAGACGGATTCGCACGCCTTTACCGTCCAGCCTATGAACGACGCAAAGGGCGAGCGCATTGGGTATTTTGTTATTTATTTTAACTCCGACTCAAAGGAGCGAAATTTAGCAAAGCTGGGCGTTTGGTTTGACTAGTCAAGCAGGCTTTTTGAGTACGGCGAAAATTTATAGGTAAAGACGCTGCCTTTGCCCAGTTCGCTTTTTACGCCGTACTCTACGCCGTTTTTCGCGCAGATGCTTTGTACGATGTTTAGCCCAAGGCCAAAGCCGCCCTGCACGCCCTCATCTCTAACGTAGCGTTTCCAAATTTTACTCGTGTCCTTTATGCCTTCGCCCTCGTCCTCGATCTCAAGTATGATTTTGCCGCTTTTTTCAAAAAGGCGTAAATTTATTATTCCTCCTTCGCGGCTGTATTTTACGGCGTTGCTTAGGTTGTTATCGATCAGTCTGCCCGCCTCTATCTTGCTCATAAAAATTTGCAAATCAGGCTTGACGAAGTCGTAAATTTTAATATTTTTCGCCATCGCGATACCTCGCATATACCGCGCTCGCTCGAGGCAAAATTCGCTCAAATTTAAAATCTCGGGCGGAAACAAAATATATCCGCGCTTGATGTAGTACTCGGTGTCCTCGTAGGTAACTTGCATCTGTTTTAGAGCCGAGCGCATGCGGGTGACGTATTTGTTATCAAGGCCCAGCATCTCGAGGTTTATGCCGATGACGCCCAGCGGCGTTTTTAGCTCGTGCATCGCGTCGTTAAAAAAGTTATTCATATATTTTTTAGCGTCTTTATAAGGCTTTATGCCGCTAACAAACGACAAATAAAGCGCGAAAAATACGACCACGAGCGCAAACGCTAGAGTTAGAGCCGTGACGAATAAAATCCTAGCCGCGTTTTGTTTTTTGGCTAGCACGAGATAATAAAACTCGCCGTCCGCACTAAAATAGGTCTTGTAAAAAAGATGGCCGTTTTCTTGCCTGGTGATAAATTTTAAATCGCTCGGGCGCGCGTCTAAATTTGAGACGATTTGCTTTTCTTTGAGATCAAAAACGCCGTATCTATATGTGAGCGAAATAGGCAAAGTCTCGTTTTTATCGAGCGCTTTTCGGATTTTGCCCTCGTACTCCAGCAGCTCGAACATATTTTTGGAGTATTCGTCTTTGGAGCTTAAATTTATAATCTCGTAGCTTTGAAATATAAACAAAGCCATGATGATAAAAGTGGCTAAGATGGGGATTTTAAGATTTTGAAACATCTATTTTGTAGCCTAGTCCGCGCGATGATTTTATAAACTCCGGAGTCGTTTTTTGACGGATTTTTAGTATGTGCATGCGCACGTCGGCGGGGTCGATCTCCTTGTCGTTCCACACTTCGGCGCGTAGCCTTTCGATACCTACGAAGCTATTTTTATGAAACAGCAAGCACTCGATGATAGCAAATTCTCTCGTACTTAGCTCAACCGCTTCGCCTTTAAATTTGAGCCGCTTTTTAGCGGTATCGAGGCTAAAGTTTTCGTCGATCGCGATTAAGTTTTTATCGTCTCTGCCGTGATACTTTCGCATTAGCTCGTTTACTCTAAATTTTAGCTCGGCTAGCTCAAAGGGCTTTTTTAGGTACTCGTTACAGCCCAGCTCGTATCCGACCGCCATATCATCTATGTCCACGAGCGAGGTCATTATCATTATGGGCGTTTCACAGCCGATATCTTTGGCGTATTTTATCACCTCGTGTCCGCTTATATGCGGGACCTTGATGTCAAGTATCAGCAAGTGATAAAAGCCCGCCGCTATCTTATCGCAGGCGACTTTGCCGTCGGCGGCCTCATCCACCTCGTAGCCTAGGCTCTCTAGATATTCGCTAACGCTCTCACGATATACGAAGTCGTCTTCAAGCAGTAAAATTTTCATAAATTCTCCGAATTTTATCGCAATATTTTAAGGGAGATGATAGCTAAAAATGATTTTGGATCGTCTGAATTTAAAAAGGCTCGGCGAGTTTACCGAGCCTAGTGCGTCTAGTTTAGTCTAAATTTCACGCACCCGTGAAAACTTGACCTGCATAAACGATGTAGTATCTTAGCATCACGACGCCGCAGATAACTACAAGAGAGTTTGCTATGATGTAGCCCACTCTATAAGCGTGATTTTTAAGAGCCGTTAGAGCTATGGTGATAGGCGTTAAAAGTCCGATGCCCACGACGCCTACCCAAAATATTAACGCGTATTGTCCAGTACTTAGAGCTTGTTTAGCGGCAACCGCGCTCGCTCCACCCTCGAAATATAGCCCCAAAAATAGTATAGCTATAAGCGGTATCTCGAAAAGTACGGCGCGCAAGTCCATAACCAAAAGATACTTCACGTTGTCTTCGTTAAGAAGGTGCTTGAAGCACAAAAGTCCGACTAGGATGTTTGTAGCTACGCCCGAGCTAAAGCCTGATGTTAGGAACAAGATCGGTAGAATCGGCGTGTTCCAAAGCGGAAGCTTCGTGATCGCGCTAAGCAAAAAGCCCGTATATATGCCTACGCCGATCGCAAGGCCGAAAAGCGCCATCTCGACTATCTTTGAAAGAGGCGCGAAAGAGCGAATCAACCTAGAAATAGGACGTAAAATAGCTAGAATTTTATACTTTTCTATCTCTTCTTCGAAAATAATCACCGCAAAAAGGTAAGCCAGCGGCGTATAAAGCAGCAGTAACGCCACGCCGATAGACATAACCGAACCGAAGTTATACTTAATCAAAATCCAGTAAAAACTAAGCGGCTTACCAAGGTCAAGTACCAAAAGCGCAAGGCCCACGGTGATCGTTATAGGAGCCACTAGAGCGCCCGCCTTTACCATTGCGTCCCAGATGCTACCGTCTTGTTTTTTGTGGTAGTTCCACTTAACAAGCAATGCAACCATCATCGCGCCTGCGGACAAACCCGCCAAAAATAGATAAACCGCTATCGGCCACGGCCAGTAAATTTCATTATATTGCGCTACGCTTCCCCACATATTATTCATGGCTTCCTCCTTTGCGGTTAGCTATCATAGCAAGCTTGGGTTTGGTTTTAAGCTCGGCTTTAGGATAGTAATGAGCTTTAGTGTTTAAAATTTTACTTACTTCGCTGTTTGGATCGTTTATATCGCCGAATGCCAAAGCATCGGTCGGACAAACGGTCACGCACGCAGGCTGCTCGCCAATGCTCACTCTAGTTTCAAAGCAAAACGTACATTTGCCTATCTCGCCGGTTTTTGGCTCGACGTAGCGAGCGTCGTAAGGACAGGCTAGGATGCAGTATTTGCAAGATACGCAAGTAGAGTGATCTAGCAGCACTATACCCTCTGCCGTCTGAAAGCTAGCTCCCGTAGGGCAAACGGTTACGCACGGAGCGTCCTCGCACATCACGCAGCTATGTCTGCTAAAGTCGGTTTTTAAATTTGGAAATTTGCCCTTTATCTGCGAATGGACTTGAAGTCTAAAAACGCCTCTAGGCACTTCGTTTTCGCTCCTGCAAGCCACCGAGCACGCTTGGCAGCCTATGCAGAGGTTTTCGTCATGTATCATTCTATACGCTTTTTTCATCTTTTCTCCTTTACGCTTTTATTATCTTGACGCCGACGTTTCGCACCATCGTAGAGGCGACGGGACCGATCACGGAGGGATCTAGCAGCTTGCTTTGATTAGTTCCCGCGCCGTTCGTGCGCTTTAGTCCCGCGCTTTCATGACCAAAACCGTGATAGACGAAAAGCGTATCCTCCCTGATGCCCTCAGTCAGCATCACGCTTGCTTTTTCTTTTGCGGTTTTGCTTTGCAGGGTTATTTTGTCGCCGTCTTTTAGCCCGTATTTTTTTGCGGTATTAGGGTGTATCCAGACGGGCGCGCTACTCATCAGGTCGTTTAAAAATTCGACGTTTTGCGTGTGTCCGTTGGTATGTATCGGCGTTTTACCGCTCATTAGACAAAGCTCCTCGCCGAAAAATACGTCCATACCCTCGGCATTTAAGCAGCCGTACCCAGGAAACTGTTTTTCCACTTTTTCGCTAAAAAGCTCTATTTTGCCGCTTTCGGTTTTAAATTTTACCTGCGACTCCATAAGCCCGTCTTCG
>CAUPYN010000018.1:0-17616 GCA_963515575.1 uncultured Campylobacter sp. | reverse complement strand
ATCTAGCAGTGATTTTACGGATTCGAATTTTTTAACCAGCTCGTTTTTGCGTCTAACGCTATCATCGACCTTAGTGTGATCGGCTAGTTTTATCTTTTCTATATCTTCCGTAGTTTGAGCGATGAGCTCGTCTAGTACGCCCATCGCCTCATCCAAATATCTTTTAAGCATTTTTGTCCTTTCTTGTTACGCAAGGACAAAAAATCTTATAAAAGCGTATCGGCAACGGCTTTTGCAGTCTTGGACATATCTAGTTTATATGTTCCGTTTGCTATCTGCTCGGCTATCTTTGCGACCTTGCTTTCTTCTTTGCCTTGTGTTTTTTCCATGTTTTCGCTCTTTTTTACGTCGTTTGAGCGAGTGATTTGCTGAGGGCTCATGCCCAGTTTAGCTCCCAAAGTTCCTATCATTTTCAAGCCTTTTTAGATTTGTTAGAAACTAAATCGGCAAATTTTGAAATTTCTTAAGCCCTTTCTTTCAAATAATTGAATAAAAGTTCGCTAAAGCCCAAATTTCCGCTCAGAGCCTTACTCATTGTGTCGTTGTACATCGAGTGATATATCTCGTCTCCGGCATCTTTGCCAAATAACGGATTTTCATCCTTTAGCGCAATATCCAGCACGCTTTTAACTAAAAACGCCTCAAAAGCGTCGGTTTGCTCTTTTAAAAGCGCGTCTTGCTCGCTCTGAGGCTTGTCTGCGCGCCTGTTTTCGATTGAACTAGTGGCAAATTTATTATACGAGCTTAAAGCCGCGGAAGTATCTACGTTTAACATTATATTATCTCCAAATTTACATGTATGGCGCCTACGCGTTTTAGATTTTCCATTATCGCGATGATGTCGCTAGGCGTCGCACCCATCTTGCTTAGCGCCCTTGCGACGCTGGCTACGGTTGTTTTTTCACCGCTTATTTTTAGCATATTAGTTAGCGGATCGATCGCTGCGCCGTCTTGCAGGTCGATTGTTTGCTGATTTGCCGCCATATCGTCGTATGAGCTAGGTTCTATCTTTATCGTGATATCTCTGTGCGTGATGACGACTGGATCAACGGTGATATTTATGCCGCTTACTATCGTGCCGGTTCGCTCGTCGATTACAATTTTATCTAGCGCTTTATAATCAACGTCTAAATTTAACACCTTGGCGATAAACTCAACCGCGTTTGAGCCTTCCGGTTTTGATACTTTGATGGTTCTAGAGTCGATAGCCGTCGCAGTTTCGCCACCTAGATTTAAATTTACCACCCTTTGGATATTTGAAGCGGTGTCGAAATTTGACTCCTTTAAGCTTAAAAATATTGCTTCTTGATTATAGATATCGTATGCTATCTCGCGCTCCACAATCGCGCCGCTTGGGATCGTACCCGCAGTTACGTGGTTACCATCCTTGCTTGCTCCGCCGCGAGATGCCGTTTTGCCGCCTATGGTTAGCGAGCCCTGCGCGAGAGCGTAAATGTCGCCGTCCACTCCCTTAAGCGGAGTCATCAAAAGCGTTCCGCCCTGAAGGCTCTTTGCGTCGCCTATAGATGAGATCACGACATCAAGCTTATCGCCCTGTCTGGCAAACGGAGGTAGCTTTGCGATAACCATTACCGCGGCGGTGTTTTTTGATTTGATGTCGTCGGGCTTTATTTTTACGTTCACGCTTTGAAGCATATTTGAAAGAGACTGGATCGTAAACTCCGAGCTACTGCCGTCGCCAGAGCCGTTTAGGCCGACGACCAGGCCGTATCCGATCAGCTGATTTTCCCTCACGCCCACGACGTTTGCGATGTCTTTTATCTGTGCCGCAAAAACCGATATAGCAAGGCTTAGCAAGCATGCCGCTAGTTTCATTTTCGTCCTTAAATTTGTATTTTCAAGGACGAAAAGCAATTAGCATTCCAAAGTGGAAGCAAAAATTTTTAAGAGTCGTAGCTAAGCGAAGTCTTTCCGAATTTTTTAGATTTTAAAAGCGTAAAAGCCCCAATATTTTCGGATAAATTTAGATGGCTGGCGTGCTCGAAAGCGATCAGATAAATTTTATCTTTTGGCAAATTTCTTGCTAAATTTACGCACTTTTCATAAACGTCCGCAAAGCCATCCCTGATATCAAAAGGCGGATCAAGATACAAGATAACGGGTAAATTTTGCCTCGCGACGATGGCGGGTGTCGTATCAAAAGTATCGCCGTTTATGACCTCAAGCTCGTTGCCGATAAGCTTGGCGTTTTGTAGCGCGATTTTATAGGCGTTTTTGTCGATTTCTACCGCATAGGCCTTTGCCGCGCCGTTGCTTAGCGCTTCTGCGGCCATCAGCGCGCTACCGCCGAAAGCCTCGATAAAAACCTTACCCGCTAGCTCGTAGCGAAACGAATCAAAAAATGAGCCTTTGACGATGCTTTTTGTGCTTCGCGTAGTTTGAAGCGATGGCAAAAGCAGCTTTTTACCTTTAAATTTGCCGCTTAAAATCGTAGCGTAGAGATTTTTCAACGAGCTTTCCTTAGAATCGCAAGTAGCTCTTCTTTAAATTTATCTATCAAATTTGAAACCTCAGTCTCCAAATTTGAACCGTTTTGCGGCGCGGCTTCTTTTTTTGCGGGCGCGGTCGCGCGAGAGAGCGCGACTGGTTCTGAAAACTGAATCGCCGAGTAAAACTCCTCAAGCGCGGAGACAAGGGCTTCTTTGCTAAAAGGGATTTTTAGATGAGGCGAGTGCTCGGCGATCACGAAAACTGGCTTTTTGGCCTCGATCTTTTTGTCCGCCACGATAAAATCGCAATCTTTTCTAGGCGAGATAAAATCTCTTAAAAATAGCCTTAGCGACTCCCCCAGTAAAATGCAGTCGCACTCAAACGAAATTTTCACAAATTCTCCTTTCTGCCTTGATTTAGGCTGGATTTTAACAAATTTATACGAAAATTTAAATTAAGAAAAAATTTGCCCAGCGGGGCTAAAAAAATTTGCAAATTTGACGATATAGAAGCTAGCAAACATTTAAAGGAGAAAATATGGAAATTTTCAAAGCAGCAAGCCAGCCGATGGCAAACGCGGTTACAAGCTCGCATGCGCAAAGCTCTACTCAAACTAGAGAGGTCGAGCAAACTCACATCCAGCATGACGCTACGCGTAATTTAACCGAGCAAAATAACGAAACGCTAAGCAAAGAAGTAAAAGAAGTCACCGAAAAACTAAATAAACAAATGGAAGATCTAGGCACTAGCATACGCTTTGGCTATAACGATAAAATAGGCGCGATGTACGTAAACGTAATGGAGATGAAAACAGGCGAAGTTATTCGCAAAATCCCGACCGAGCAGGCGATGAAGCTAAGCGAGTATTTTAAAGAAGCCGTCGGCGTATTATTTGACAAGGAGAGCTAAAATGGCGCTAGGTAAAGTTTCTTCACTCGGCTTTGGAAGCCAAGTTCTAACTCAAGACGTTATAGACAAACTAAAAGCCGCCGACGAAGCGGGTCAGATAAAACCTGTAACCTCTAAAATCACGGCAAATGCGACGAAGCAAAAGGATCTAACCGCTCTAAAAACACTCATCGGTACCTTTCGATCCTCGGTTTCAACTCTAGCAGACGATAGCTCGTATCAAAAAAGAACTACCACCGCAGACGGTAAAAGCGCGGAGGTGACCGCAAGCGCGGGCGTGGCGGTACAAGATATCGAAATAGACGTAAGGCAGCTAGCCAAAAAAGACGTTTATCAAAGCACCAAATTTGCCACCTCAAGCTCATTTATCGGCAAAAACGGGACATTTGGCATAAAAGTCGGAGGCACGACGCATAAAATAGAAGTAAGAAGCTCTACTACGCTTGAAGAGCTAGCCGATAAGATCAACGAGGTCACAAACGGCGCCGTTTCGGCAAAAGCGATGAAAGTAGGCGGCGAAGATCCGTATCAGCTTATACTGCAATCAAAAGAAACGGGCGCTGAAAACAAGATCGAAATCACCGACGTAGATAGCGACGGGTCGGCTCTAAGCGGCGCATCGGACGTCTTGCAAAAGCTCGGCTGGGACAGCGCAAATATCGCTAGTAATAAAATTTCGACCGCGCAAGATGCCGAGTTCGTCTACAACGGCATCACGATAAAACGAAGCGGCAACGAGGTAAAAGATTTAAATTTAGGAATGACGATAAAGCTAAAAGATACGGGCAAGACGACCTTTAGCATCAAAGAGGACGCAAGCGCTATAAAAGAGAGTATGCAAAGTCTAGTTACGGCTTACAATAATCTTACCAACAACCTAAAAGTCGCCACCGACTACGATAGCGATACGAAAAAATCGGGAACTTTTCAAGGCGTGAGCGAGATAACTGGCATAAAATCGGCGCTAAATAAAATTTTATTCGCCAATCAAACCTACACCGATAAAAACGGCGTAACCAAAACCGCAAATTTAGCCGACTACGGACTAAGCTTGAATAAAGAGGGCTTGCTGGAGCTTGATAGCTCAAAACTGGGCAGAAAGTTAGACGAGGATTTGCAAAGCGTGCAAAAGATATTTGCAGGAGGCACGACCTATGGCACGGCTCAGGCCTTTAGCTCTAAAGCCGTAGACGCCGGCTCGCTAACTATCGCAAACGAAGGTCTAGTCATAAACGGCAAAAAGATAAATTTACCGGCTACTGCGGCTACAAATACCTCAAAGCAAAATGCGCTGGCTCTGCTAAAAGCCATAAACGACGCAGGTATCGCGGGCGTGCAAGCCACCATAGCCTCAAGCGAAGACAAAATAACGCTAAAAACCACAAACGGTACGGCAATAAGCATAAAAGGCTCGCCCGCCGCGCTAAACGCGGTAGGCCTAAGCGAATCTACGATAACACCTAAAAGCACGACTGTAAACGGTATCTTTTCCTCGGCGAAAAAGACTGTAGACGGGCTAATCAACTCGAAAAACGGCTCTTTAACCAAATACGGACAAAGCCTGATCGAGGAGAAAAAAACGCTCGATGCCGAAAAAGAAAGGACGCAAAAGTCGCTAGACGCGAAGTACGCCACGATGGAAGAGCGATTTTTAGCATACGACAAGATCATCAGCAAGCTAAATAGCGAATTTTCGTCGCTAAAATCGATGATCGAAGCCGAATATAATAAAAAATAAAGGTAAATTTATGCAATACAACACCGCACACGCTGCGTATTCGCAAAATGCCGTAGGCGGCATCGAGTCGCCTACCAAGCTCATCGAGATGCTTTACGAGGGCGTTTTGAGATTTGTCTTTAGAGCCAAAAAAGCGATGCAAGAAAACGACGTGGAGAAAAAAGTATATTTTATAAACCGCACAAACGCGATTTTCGTCGAGCTTCTAAACTCGCTAGACTACGACCAAGGCAACGTCGCGCACTATCTAAGCGGCCTTTACACCAGGCAGATCCAGCTACTAGCCATGGCAAATATAAACAACGACGAACAAAGCCTAAACGAGGTCGTAAGCGTCACAAAGCAGCTACTAGAAGCTTGGAAAGAAACGACCGGACAAGCCGATGTGGCTGGATGAGCTAAAAATCGCCGTCGCTAACGATGACGCGGAGGCTATCGCGGCGCTAGCAAATGAGGTGCCTAGTAAATTTGACAGCCTAGAGGATGCCCTGCAAACCAAAGAGCTCCTGGGCGCAGCGATAAATTTGATCCAAGAAAATAAAGCAAAGCTCGGCAAAGAGCTAGAAAAGCTAAAAAACGTAAAAAAATACATGGCGTCGTAAATAATTTCTTAAATTTACGGCGCTTTTTAAACCTCTCTCTCAAATTTATCCGCACAAAGGCAAAAAATGACGAAAAACGATATAAAAGACGCTTTGCGAAATAGCTTCGGCATGGAGATAGCAAGCGGTTTTAGAGTGCTAAAAGAGCGTGAACTAGCCCGATTTAACGACGAAGCGCGGTTTGATTTTGAGGGCGAGAGCCAAATACTACGCGAGTTTTATATATTTGCCGATACGGTTGCGGGCGACTTGTGGCTTGCAAGCTTAAAAGACGGCAAAGTCGCCCTTTACGATCATGACGACGGCGATCTTTGCGCGTCAAATTTGGTTAAATTTGATCTAGATATCGCAGGCTGGCTTGAGATCGCCCAGACGTTTAAAAAATTTGAAACTATAGACGAACCAAACGCAGAGCAAACCGCCGAATTTAAACGAGCCGTAAGCGCCGTTTGTTCGCAAATTTTAGAGATTTGGGATATTTAAAACCGCAAATTCACGGCCGTTTAATGCGGTCAAATTTAAATAAATCTTGCAAATTTTGATGCTGCTAGATCCGAGCAAATTTGACGTTTACCCAAAACTCGCCTAGCGCCTATATTTCTACCTTTTGCCCGTACGGCTTTTGCTGCCCGGATAAAAATCCTAAATTCTAAAAAACCGCCAAAATGCAAAACATCAAGCGTTAAATTTAGCGCGGCACTTTGCGCTTTTATGCAAACGCCGAAAAACTAGCCGACAAAATTTAAATTTACCAAGCGTTTCGGTTTTGGAAACTAGGCCAAATTTTACGGCGTCAAACGCAAAAATCTCCGCGCCGTTTTCCGTAAATTTAGCCTGTTAAATTTATGCCTTGAGCCGATAAAAATTTACGCGTAAATTTAAAAACTAGCCAAAGCTAATTTACGCCGTTTAATTTATCGCGCATCGCCAAATCTCGCGAAAATATCTGCCAAAGCCGTAAATTTACGGGCGGATTTCAGATTATTTGCAAGTTTTACGCGCTTGGTCGCCGAAATCAAAAAACCGAAAGTAGAAAAAAAGTAAAAGGTAAGGCATGGCGATAAGCCGAGTTCTGTCGTGAGTGATTATTTATCTACTCCAAATTTTACAATTTGGCTCTAGCGAAGGGTTTGATATAAGACTCAAAACCATCCCTTCTTGCTGCGAGTTGGGTTTATATAGCCGCCGCGCTTGCACGCCGCGCTGGCGGGCTCTTACCCCGCCGTTTCACCTTTACCGCCGAAGCGGCAGTTTGCTTTCTGTTACACTGTCCCTTGGGTCGCCCCAGCCATCCGTTAGATGGAACTCCGTCTTATTGCAGCTCGGACTTTCCTCTTTTGCCTACGCAAAAGCAATCACTTGCCATACCTTGGGCGCGATTATAGCTTTTTCGTGTTTAAGGATAGCTTGGGCTAGATCTTACGATTTTTAATGTGCGTAAAAATACGCGTATATCGAAGTTTTGTAGGTACACAAATTTAACGATCTCGCGTAAAATTTGCGTTTTTCATAGACGAGATTAAGCCTTCTTTAAAAACTCCGTCTTTAGCACTATAACGCCCATTTTATCGATCTTGCCTTCGATTTCTTTGTCGTCGTCCGTGATTTTTATATTTTTTACCATGGTTCCGCGTTTTAGCGTCGCGCCAGCGCCTTTTACTTTTAGATCTTTGATCAGAGTTACGTTATCTCCCGCGTTTAGTTCGGTTCCGTTTGCGTCTTTTGGCATATTTTCTCCTTTAAATTTAGCGCCCATTTTACTAAAAAATCATCAAAAAATAAAGCATAGCGCGCTAAATTTAAATACGGATAGTAAATTTTGCCGTCATAAAATAAACTAGTCTCGTTGCCGGGCAGCTCAAAAGCCAGCCGTGAGCTAAAGCAAAGCTAAATTAACTCTGCGCATCCTGCTAAGCCGTGATCTCTATCCTGCCGTCTTTCTTTTTTATTTTTACGCCGTTTTTTAAATTGCCAAGCCAAAGCATCACACGTCTTTTACGCCGGTTAAGCCAAGCGCAAATCCCCGCGATTTCATCTACTCTCCCGCATCACGTAGACGCCGCCTTCGTTCGTTACGTCAAATTTTTGCTTTGCTATCTCGTCAAAACTCTTGCCGTTTATTTTTATCTTGCCCGGCGTCGCGCTTTTATCGCCTACATTCATCTTAAATTTGCCTCCTGCTAAAAGTAGCTTTACGCGGATGCCGTTTTTGGGTAAATATTTACCGTCTTTTTTATCAAAAAGCGCACTAAAAGGCAGGCCGCGCGCCGTCTCGCCGGGACTTGGCAACCCAAAATCGCCCGCAAACGCGCAAACGGCCGCAAGCGTAAAAATCAAAATTTTCTTCATCGCTCATCCTCGTTTAAATTTTATGCTATGCAAAACTCCGCGCCGCACTTTGCGAACCGCGCCGTAAAAGGCTTTAAGCCTCAATAAATTCGTCGTTATTTATCGCGCGCAAGTCGCAAATATCGCCGAATTTCGCCATAGTCTCGCGCGTAGCCTCCGTAAAAGGCTCGCAGCCAAAGTGCGGCACGACGCAAAAATCAACCAAATTTAGCCCCGTAAAATCACTCATATTTGCGCTATTTTCATCCATCAGCGTAGCATATCTAGTATCCGGAGCCGCCGCGATCGCTCCCGCCGACTCGCCGACGTAAATTTTACCCGCTTTGACCGCGTTTTTTATAGCTTGGGCGGCGTGCGATTTTCGCAGCTCGTTAAGCAGATAAAACGTATTTCCGCCGCTAACGTAAATGACGTCGCACCGACTAATAGCGGCTAAAATTTCATCGCCATAAAATGGCTCATCTTGCCGGGATGCCAAAGCTGCCGAATTCTGGGCGCAAGAGACATCAAGGCGTATTAGCTTCGCGCCTAATTTTTCTAAAATATCCGCCGCTTCGCCGACGTAGAAATTTACCTCTTCAAATTTCGCCGCGGTATCTATGAAAACGACGTTTTTGCCGCTAAATTTTACCCGTTCGTTGATCCTAGCCGCAACCTGCGCAAAGTAAGAGCAAAGAAAAATATTCGCCATTTTTAATCCTTTTAAAATATTAAATTCGCAAATCCATTATATCTAAACTTTCCTAAAAACGCTCGCATTTCACGCCGCTCGCGTCATGCTCTACTGGTAAAATTCAGCGGTTTTAGGATACGGGTATCAGTGCTAGAATTTGGTAAATTAGCCTCAAATTTAAGCTTAAAACGACAAGGCAAAGTTTTTGCCCCGTTTTGCTCACAGCTTTTAAAGAGCGACAGGCAAGGCGGATTTTGATTTGCGAAATTTAAACCTAAAAGTTAAGGTAAAAGTATTTTTTATAAGACGAGGCACAGGCGAACGAGGCGAGGAAGCAAGCTAGTCGTCCGCGACTGAAGCCTGGCCGAGCTGCTAACGACTTATAGCGGAAAAGACGAGCCGCCCTACTCAAAGATGTTTTTGTGAAGAATTTCCTCCAGCACCACCGTCGCGTAGCTGCCTTTTTGCAGCGTGAAATTTATCGTAAAGTGCGCCTTTTCCTCGTTGTATTTATAGCTCGCGTCCTCCAAATAGCACCACGCAAAGCGCCTAGATCCCGTCATTTTAGCTTTATATTCATTCGCCTGCGCGAAAATTTGATCCTCTACTGCCCTAGCCGCGCCCTGCGCCTCGTACGCCTTAGCGCCTGCGATCAGCCCGCAGCTAGTGATATCTCTCGCGTCAAAGCGCGCGCCCTCCGCGTCCAAATCCTCGCACAAAAAACACTTGCCGTGCGGATAATGCCCCAAAACTTCGCCCTCAATAAGCTTAAAAAATCTCTTTTGCGATTTTAAATTTTTCAAATTTTCGCCGTCCAGATAAGGGTAAATTTGAGCTAGCTCAGAGAGGCTAAAATCCTGCGCGAACCTCGAAATCTCCACGCGCTTGCTAAGCCAGCGGTTAAAAAGATCGCTTTGATATGCCGAGATCAAAAAGTCGTTTAGCTTTGGATTTTTACTCTTTTTGCCGTTTACGGTGCCAGATTTTAGCAGCTCTAGCCCGCTTTGCGCGTTGTCGCCGTATTTGCCAAAGCGCTGATAGCCAAAGTAGTTTGGATAGCCCGTCTCGTCAATGTTTCGCACGGCTTGTTCCAGCTTTGCCGCTTCGCTTGGCATCACTTTTTTTAGGCGGATAAAAAAGCTATTGCCCTTTAAATGTCCGATGTGAAGTTTATTGTTATGGGCGGCGAGGCTTAAAATTTTCATCTTTTCGTGGCTAAAATTTGCTAGCATAGACTCAAATTTACGCGGCATCGAGATAAACTGCGTCGTCATACCCTGCTTGTCTTTTAGCCCTGCGTAGCCAAAATCTCGCATCTTTACGCCGCTAACCTCGCTTAGAGCGTGCAAAGCTTCCTGTGTCGTCATATCTTTTTTGCAAATTTCAACGATGAGGTGCTCGCCCTGCCCGCTAAATGCGTAAAGCGGGATCTCGCGCACCACGAAATCGTCCGAGTTTTTACTAAAATACGCGTTAATGGGCGCGTGGGTTAGCGCGTAAAGAGGCTTAAAAATGGTGGTTTCTTGCATTGCTTTTAAATTTTCCTTTCGTGATTTTGGCAAAGATCGTAATTTTCGTGCGGGTTTTGCGAGCGAGGCTGAGGATTTTAGCGCGATTTTTCGGACTAAAAGTAAATAAAATCTCGTACTCCTCGCCGCTATTTAGCTCGTATTTGCTTAGCCGCTTGGTAAATTTTGCCCCGCAGCGACTCTGCGCGCAAAGCTTGGCTAGATCTGCGCCAAGCCCGTCTGAGACGTCCATAGCGGCATTTATCTTACCCGCTGCGGCGTAGAAAAATTTATCTTTTAAAACAGGCTTTTTAAAGCGTGAATTTGACGCGACACGCCCGCCGTTTAAAAGCGTCCTAAGCCCTTTTAAACTACCTCCAAGCTCGCCCGTAAAAGCAACCAGATCGCCCTTTTTCGCTCCGCTTCGTAAGACCGCCTTGCCGCAAAGCCGCGAGATAATCGTAACGCTAAGCAAAATTTTATCGCTACCGATCGTGTCGCCGCCGATGATAATCACGCCGTACTCGTTGCAAACGTCGGCAAATCCCTTGCGTAGCGCCGAGATCTGCGCCGCGCTCGTGTTTTTGGGTAGCCCAAGTCCTAGAAGCGCAAATTTAGGCTCGGCGTTCATCGCGACGGCATCGGAGAGATTTACGAGCATCGCCTTGCGCGCGATCTCCTCCATACTAAGCCAACCTGCTAGGAAGTGCGTCCCCTCGCAAAAAAGATCCTTGCTATACACCCACTCGCCGCGCTCATGCGTCACCACAGCGCCGTCGTCACCGATGAAGGAGTTGCTAAATTTATCGATTATTAGGCGTTCTTTATCCATTTTGCGATTTTATAAAATTCGGGCTAAAAAGGCGCTTGAAAAACGAATTTATTTAAGCGGCTAGGCAAATTTAGCCGCTTTTAAATTTGCAGAGTTTAAAAATCTATCCGAAAATCTCAAATTTGTTAAATAGCTCGGGCTCATCTTTTATTATGCCACGCTTAACGAGATCAGCCACGACTTCGCAGTCACAGTCTGTTTGTAGCGGCCAGCCGCGAGTATAGCCCTCGGCTTCGCCTTTTGCGGTGGCGTCGATGCAGACCGCGCCGCCTTGCACGTATATATCGCGCAATGCGTCGATGTTATTCGTCACGCGCCAAAGTAGCATGTATGGGTTTTCCAGGCGGTTTTCGCTGCCGACGAAAACGAGTAGTTTAAAGTGCTCTTTAAATTTCAAAAGACCCCCAAAAACCTCTTTTACAAGGCGGTTTTTATCAAATTTGACGACGCAAATCGGCGTTTTGGTATTTGTTTTAAACTGTACGAGCTGCGTTAAATTCGGCTCTATTTCTTTAAATTTAGCAAGCAGCGCGGCATCGTCTAAAAGCATAGGCGCAGGCGTAGAAAAGTCCTGCGTCGCGTCGATTCCTAGCTTACCGCCGAAGCATGAGTTCGGGCTAGCGTGATCGAGCTGATCGCACACGCCCTCACTGATTAATAGGCTTTTATCGCCGAAACGGTTTAAAATATGCTCCGTAAGCGCGCCATAATCGCTCAAATTTGGCGCATCATCGCCGACAAAAACCGCGTGTTTGACGAAGCTCATCTGCCCAACGCCCCAAAATGCGTGCATAGCCTGCTTGGCGTGCGCCGGATAAAGGGCGTTGATTTTAGCTAAAATCAGGTTGTGAAAGACGCCGTTTTCAGGCATGTTATAGTCCAGCAGCTCAGGCACCGTCGTGCGTAAAAGCGGCAAGAAAATGCGCTCGGTCGCCCAGCCCATGTACTTATCCTCAAGCGGCGGCTTACCGACTACGGTCGCGTGAAACAGGGGCTCCTGCTTGCTCGTAATCGCCGTAACCTCCATAACGGGAAACGGCTCCACCGGCGTATAAAAGCCAGTGTGATCGCCAAACGGCCCCTCGAGCTCAAATTTATCCGTATCCACAAAGCCCTCGATCACGTAGTCCGCGTCGTGCGGGACGTAAATTTCATTCGTCAGCGACTTTACGAGTTTGGCTGGCTCTTTGCGGATAAAGCCGTAAAGCAGCAACTCAAACACGCCCTTTGGCAGCGGCGCCTGACCGCACCAGATATAGAGAGGATCGCCGCCGATAGCTACCGAAACTGGCATTTTTTTGCCCGCGCGCTTGTATTCGCTGAAGAAATTTGCGCCGTCTTTGTGGATCTGCCAGTGCATGCCGAGGCGATTTTTACCATAAATTTGCAATCGGTACATGCCGACGTTTTGCAGTTCGCCGCCCGGGCTCTGCGTGTAAACCTGCCCCATCGTGATAAAGGCGCCGCCGTCAAGCGGCCATGTTTTTAATGCGGGAAGGCTCAAAAGATCGATATTCTCGCCCGTAAATTTGACCTGCTGACACTCGCCCTCGCCTTTTAATCTTTTCGTAAAAATTTTTCTCATTTCAAACAAATAC
Organism: uncultured Campylobacter sp.; assembly: GCA_963515575.1. Classification (GTDB taxonomy): domain Bacteria; phylum Campylobacterota; class Campylobacteria; order Campylobacterales; family Campylobacteraceae; genus Campylobacter_A. The sequence goes on along the minus strand of CAUPYN010000018.1, from coordinate 4,956 downwards.
GCAGCAAAATTTAGCTTTTCGCCAAAGCTTTTTGGCTTTTTTGGTTTTAAGAGCCGCTCGATCTCGCTTGCGATCTCGTCAGGCTCGCGTCCGAAAATAATCTCTAAAGCGCGCTTCGAGCCGTAGATGTTTGTTAGCACGGGAGCAAATTTGCGCCCCGTTTTTTTGCAGATAGGGTTTGTAAAAAGCAGCGCCTGCGAGTTTTCGCGCTTGACTTCGATGTAGCTCGCGTGCGCGATCTCCAGATCGATATCCGCGGGCTCGTCGATGACGCGCAGCAGGCCGTTATCTTTTAGAAGCTTGATGTAGTCCATTAAAACCTACTTCTACAAATTATGTTTTTGTAAAAAATTTTCAAAATTTGAGGCATCTAAAGTTTTAGTATTCTTGAAAATAAAATTATATCTTGATAACTTGTTGCCAATATGGTCTTTAATTGCCTTTTTATAACTATCAGACTTGTATACATAAAAGAAGCTTTTAGATAAATCTACAAAATCATTACAGCAAAGACCATGTTGTCTAATCTCATGCATAAAAACTAGCAGTGTTTCTGCAATCTTTAAACACAAATTATCCTCTTTTTTATTCATCCAAACTTTTACATCACCTAAACTATTTGCACAATTCATATCCTTAAATTCAACAAAAATAATATGCTCTTGAATACAATTAAAAAGTATCGTATCGCAAGAACATACCGTATCCCCATGATATTGCAATGATTTTACAAAACTATCAAATTTTAAATATTGTTTGCCATTGTCGTTGCATATACCATCACTAACATTATTTAATTCTTTAAAAAAATTATTATTAAATATTTGTTTTATATTGGCTACCATTCAAAATCTCTCAAAGAGTCTTTTTCTAGCTTTAAAAAAGGCTCATGTAGCTTTTTATATATAATATCCATATTATCTACCTTTTCAATATTATAGCTACCGTCTTCATTTCTTATTGAGGTGTAAAATTCCGTATTTTCTTTAGAATATGTTTCAAAAGCATCAACTATATAAGGGCTATGAGTAGTTATGATAACTTTAGAATAATAAATTTTACAAATTTCAACTATTACTTTAACATACTCGAGTTGCCATTTAGGGTGCAAATGCACTTCCGGCTCGTCAATAATCAGCAAACTTCGACTATCCATAAAATTACCGTTGATAAGCATTTGTAAAATGCCAAAAGCTTTAATTCCACTAGCAACATTGAGAATTTTATAAATATCATTATTTTTTTTTGCAAATTCAAATTCGCGTTTCCCATGATCGTATATCACTCTTCCATTAATAATATTGCTTATGTCGGAACTAGTTTTATGTTTATTGCTATCCCTGCTACCATAAACAGACCCTCTTAGTTTCATATCAAGGTCTTTTACATGTAATGGAATATTTGCCGCAGTAAGTCTTCTTAACGCTTCATCTTTATTTCTATACTCAAAAAAGGCTCTTGCCTTATATATACTTTCTTGATAGTTTAACACCATAGGTGTCTCTATAATAGTCGCATCATTAAAAAGCAAATCGTCATATAAACAAACATCACAAGTATTATTATTTGATATTTTTATTTCAAGTATACTGTTTACATTCTCGGTTATTACGATATTAGCTTCCTTGCTTTTCCTATTGATAATATCACCTAAAAATTCAGAATAAGCTATTTTTTTAAAAGCATTCCTAATACCATCTATCTTATTATACTCTTGCACTAGGATATTTTTTAACTTAACAAGTAAATCATGTATTAAGCTATCAATATTATTTTTTTTAATTTCTTCTATTCTTTCATTTACCGCTTCAACACCTTTTAAATTTATATCATCAAGGAAAAGCATTGGGTAAAATAACTTTCTTATTTCAATATTTTCATCAAAATTAGTTTCGCGTCTTAGCCTAAAGTACAAGCTCTCTACTATACTTCTAATATTGTTTTCTCTATCCTCTTCAAACTCCTCCTTGTGTATACCAACAGCCTTTACTATTGAAAACAAAAGCTTTCCTATTGTACTTTTACCACTATCGTTTTCACCCGCTATAATAGTTAATCCATTAAGATTTATAGAAGCATTTTTTATTAATCCTATATTTTTTATATCTATTTGCATAAATTACTCCTTATTTTCAGAAATATACACTACGCCATCTCCTCGGCGCGTTTTAGCAGCTCTTTTGCACCCTTGCCGATAAATATCCGACCAAGCTCGGCGCCCACGCTTTTCCACCGGCTTTTTTGCGCGACGATGCTTTCGCGTATGCTCTCGCTGCCGTCGGGTAGTCCCACGACGGCGCGTATCTCGATCTTGTCGCCGTTTAAATTTGCATTTACGCCGATAGGCACCTGACATCCGCCCTCTAGCATCGCGACGAAATCACGCTCTACGGTCGTCTCTATCACGGCCTTTTCGTCTTTTAAAAACTCTATCAAATTTAAAATTTCAGCGTCCTCTCTAGCCTCGATACCCAGCGCCCCCTGCCCCATCGCAGGCACCATCTGATCTAGCTCAAACGGCACGATATGCGCGACTTCGGAGCGTAAATTTAATCGGTTCACGCCCGCCATCGCTAGGATGATCGCGTCAAATTCGCCCTCTTTAAGCTTGCGCAAGCGGGTTTGGACGTTGCCTCGCAGCGAGATTATCTCAAGATCCGGACGCATCGCTAAAAGCTGCATTTTGCGGCGCAGGCTCGTCGTGCCTACTCGCGCGCCCTGGGGCAGATCCTCAAATTTAGCGTATTTTTCGCTTAGCATCGCATCCCTCACGTCCTCGCGCGAGCAGATCGCGGCTAGCACTAGCCCCTCCGGAAACACGACGGGCACGTCTTTTAGACTATGTACGGCGATGTGCGTTTCGCCGCTTAACATGCTGTCTTCTAGCTCTTTTGTAAAAAGCCCCTTGCCGCCGATCTTAGCTAGCGGAGTGTCGAGTATCACGTCGCCTTTGGTTTTCATGCCCGTTAGCTCGACCGCAAGCTCCGGATAGCGCGATAAAATTTTATCCCTTATATGCTCGCTTTGCCACATCGCGAGCACGCTTTTTCTCGTTGCGATTTTTAGTTTTTCCATATTTGCCTCTTTTCTTCTACGACTTCGACGTCGATGATCTCGCCGTCATCGCGCGGTTTGCCCTGTCTGCTTTCAAATTTTTCGCGGTAAAATTCGCCCGCTCTCGCCCGCTCGCCGCCGTTTTTCAAATTTGCAAAAAATGCGACCGCTACGATCGCCGCGCCCAAAACGTCGGTGATAAGCCCCGGGATAAACATAAAAAAGCCCCCGATCGCCATACCTACGCTACTAAAGACGTCCGCGGGCTTAAAAAACGCGATGTTGCTCGTGAGCTGAAAAAATCCGACGCGAAACATAAAAAATAGCCCCAAAACAGCCGTCGCGATAACTTCAAAGACCAAATTTAAAAATCCGTACGCGTGGATAAAAAAATACGCCGCCACGATTTCCAAAACGACGTAGGGCGTAAAAAAATGCTTTATCATAGGCTCTTTAGGCGCGCTAAAATTTCGCTCGTTTTGACGGTTTCTTTGGCTAGTCCGTCACGCGTAACGAGCTCTACCGTGCCTTCTGCTAGCCCCTTTCCCACGATCACGGCATAAGGAAATCCCATCAGCTCAAATTCGCTCATCTTTACGCCAAAGCGCTCGTTTCTATCGTCAAGCAACACCGAAACGCCAGCCGCGCGCAAGCTCTCGTAAAGCCCCTGCGCAAATTTGACGCCCTCTTCGTCCTTTAAATTTGAGACGATTATTTCAAATTTAAACGGAGTCAGGGTTTCGTTCCAGATTATACCTTTTTCGTCGTGGCTAGCCTCGACGGCGACGGCTACTAGGCGGCTAACGCCGATACCGTAGCAGCCCATGATAAACGGTTTTGCTTTGCCGTTTTCATCCAAAAACGTAGCACCCATCGGCTCTGAGTACTTGGTGCTTAGCTTAAATATATGTCCGACCTCGATACCTTTGCTAACGCTTAAATTCCCGCCGCAGCAAGGGCACTTATCGCCGGCTTTGACCGCGGTTAGGTCTTTAAAGCGATCGGCGTTAAAGCTGCTAACGCTAACGCCTACGAAGTGATAATCTCGCTCGTTTGCGCCGCAGATCATCTGCGACTCGCCGCGAAGCTCATTATCTATATAAAACTCCACGCCCTTTAGCCCAACCGGCCCGCAAAATCCGCCCACAAGCCCGGCCGCCGCGATCTCGGCCTCGGTCGCGTCCGCTAGCTCGAGCGCCTCGCATGCGTTTTGAGCTTTGACCTCTTGTAGCTCATCCTCGCCGCGCACGAAAAATACCACGATTTTCTCACTCTTTTCACCTTTATCGCCAATAAAAATCGCCTTTTTTATCACCGCTTTTATACAGTAAAACTCATCGACTCTAAAAAACTCCGCCACGTCTTTGATGGTTTTGGCGTTTGGGGTTAAAAATTTAGCCGCATCGGCCTCGGGTCTTTCGGCCTGCGTCGTTCGTTTTGCGCGGGTTGCAGCCTCTATGTTTGCGGCGTAGTCGCAGTTTTCGCAGACGATGATATCGTCCTCGCCGCTATTTGCCAGCACCATAAACTCTTTGCTTCCGCTGCCGCCTATCGCGCCGCTATCGGCTCTAACCGCGCGGAAATTTAACCCGAGGCGAGTGAAAATTTTGCTATAAGTTTTTTCCATCAGGTCAAATTCGCGGTCCAGATCCTCGGCATTTGCGTGGAAGCTATAGCCGTCCTTCATCAAAAACTCGCGCCCTCTAAGTAGCCCAAATCTCGGCCTTGCTTCATCTCTAAATTTGGTATTTATCTGATACAAATTTAGCGGTAGTTGCTTGTAGGATGTTACCTTGCCTCGCACGAGCGCGACCACGCTCTCTTCGTTTGTCGGGCTTAAAACAAAGTCGTTTTCTTTGCGGTCCTTAAAGCGCAAAAGCTCCTTGCCGTAAAACTCATACC
>CAUPYN010000017.1:0-18301 GCA_963515575.1 uncultured Campylobacter sp. | reverse complement strand
GGCTAAACACAGCATTATTACTCTAAAGATTTTCATTTTTCTCCTTGATTACGTGTTAAATTTCGTAAAAATTTTCTTCGCGTTTTTCGTAGTTATTTGCATTACCTCTTCTTCTTTTAAATTTAAAATCTCAGCCATCTTTGCCGCAACCAACCGCGTAAAAGCAGGCTCGTTTCTTTTACCTCTAAAGGGCTCGGGCGTCAGATACGGCGCATCGGTTTCAAGCAGTAGCCTATCTCGCGGAATTTGGGGCAAAATTTGAACCAAATTCTTTGCATTCTTAAACGTCAAAACTCCGCCGATGCCAAAATAAAATTCACCCATTTTAGCAAGCTCTAAAAGCAACGGTGAAGCGTTATAGCAGTGTAAAACCGCCGCAACTAGCTTGCTTGCGTACTCTTTTAGGATATTAAAACTATCTTCGTTTGCATCTCTTATATGCAAGATAACGGGCAAATTTAACTCTACGGCCATATCAAGCTGCGCTCTAAATACGCGCTTTTGTTCCGCTTTTTCAAGCTCTTTTTCATTTTCGTCCTTAGGCAAGCGGAAATAATCAAGCCCACACTCGCCCACGGCTATACACTTTTCGTCTCGCGCAAATTTACGCAGCGCCTCTTCGTCAAATCCCGCCTTCTCATACGGATGAACTCCGACGGCAAAAAATACGTTTTCAAATTCGCGGGTTATTTTAGCCGCTTTTGGTAAATCATTAATATCAGCCCCAGGTATCAATACTCCGCCGATACCGTTTTTACGGGCGTTTTCAATAACTTGCGCAAGATCGCCGTCAAAGCTTTTATCATCCAGATGACAATGCGTGTCTATTATCATCAGGCTATTTCCACCCTATTTCGACCGTTTTGTTTAGCTTTGTAAAGTGCCTCGTCGGCAAGCTCCAAAATCTCGTCGGCGTTATAATCGCTTTTACCGAAAGTAACGCCTATGGAAACCGAAATTTTAACCGATTCGTTTTTAATATTTACCGGATTGGCTGCTATCGCGGCTCTTAGTCCGACGAAAAATTTAACCGCGTCTTCTTGCGATACGTTTTTTAATAAAACGCAAAATTCTCCGCCGCCGAATCTAGCCGCTATATCGCTGCTTTTGGTGTCGTCGATTAATTTTTTAGCCAGCAGTTTTAAAATTTTATCGCCGCTATCTTGTCCGTATTTATCGTTGATATTTTTAAGCCCGTCTACATCGATCACGGCTACGGCGTAAGGCATAGGATTTTCTTCCAAACTTGCCAAGTATCCTTGCATATCGTCGTAAAAATACCTTCTATTAAATAATCCGGTTAGAAAATCTTTATTGGCGAAATTTGCGATTTTATTGATATTTTCCATATTTTCTATAGTATTATTTACGCGGCAAATAAGCTCTTCTTTTAAAAACGGCTTAGCGATAAAATCATTAGCTCCGTTTTTCAAAAATACCGCGCCGCTAACGTTTTCGTTCGCGCTAGTCATCATTATAACGCCTAGCTCGTTTTTATCTTTTTGCTCCCTTAGCTCTTTTAAAACCGCCAAACCGTCTTTTACCGGCATGCCGTAATCAGAAACCACGAGTTTTATATCGGGATTATCGGCAAAATAATTCATCGCCTCTTCGCCGTGAGCCGCCGTAAATACTTGAAACTGCAAATTTTGCAGTATTTTTTTTACGTCATTTCTAGTCTGCATTACGTCTTCTACTACCATGACCTTATACTGCTTGTTGTTTTTTAGCCTATCAATCATATGAAATATATAATTTACGTCGCTCATATTTCCCTTATAGACGTAGTCCACGATGTCCTTATCCATAAAAGTCTCTCTAGTCTTATCGTCCATACTGCCCGTTAAAACTATAATCGGTAAGCCCTTAGATGCTACGAAATCGACCACTTCGCCGTTTGGGGCATCGGGCAAATTTAAATCGAGCAAAGTTATAAAATAATCCTTAGCCTTCATAAGAAACGCCTGCGCTTCGGCCAAGCTATGAGCGACGTCCACTTGCATTTCGGTATTATCTTCCATCTTTTTAGCGATTAGCTTTGCTAAGGCTTTGTTATCTTCTACTATTAAAATTTTACTTTTTTCCATAGATACCCATTTAAAAATTTTCGAGAATATACCATTACTTTTCTTTTTTCAACCTAAATTTTAAGCCAAACTTAAACAACCAAAAGTTGACGGGCGAAATTTAACGCTTCATCGGTGATGCGTTCGCCGCTTATCATTCTGGCTAGTTCGCTCACACGCTCCTCGTTTTTTAGCTCCCTTACGTTCGAGGTTTCGCCGTGCTTTTCGACTAGAAAATGCGAATCGGCCTTAGAGCTTAGCTGCGGCTGATGCGAGATAGCGAAAATTTGATAAAATTTGGCCAAATTTAGCAGCACGTTTGCGATACTCATCGCCTCTTTTCCGCTTAGATTCGCGTCTATTTCATCTAGGATTATGACGCCCTCGCCGCCTCCGGTGATCTTGCTTTCGCTCGCTATAAAAGCTAGCCTTAAGCGGTTTAGCTCGCCCGAGCTTAGATTTTTTAACGCCGTCTCGTTTAAGCTCAAATTTACCTCGTCCCTGCCGGCGGCGTCTAGGGTTTTACTATTTATCTTTAATGAAATCTCGCTCATATAAAGCTCTTTTAGAAACGAATTTATGAGCGCTTCAAGCTCTTTTAAATTTGCCGCGCGAGCCTGGCTGATTTTATCTGCTAGCGCATTTACCGCAGCTTCATTTTGCTTAAATTTACGCTCCAGCTCGCTCTTTTCAAAGCTAATATTTTCGTATCTTGCAAGCTCCGCTTTGCGCGTTTTTAGCGTCTGCAAAGCCTCCTCCTCGCCGCCGTAGCGACGTACGAGCGAGTTTATCGCCTCGATGCGGTCTAGCACGCTCTCGATGTCCACATCTTCTAGCTCGTCCATGTTTAGATTTTCGCGCGCTACTCGCAGCTCGTTCATCGCCTCTTCAAAAAAGCTGCTATCAATATCGCTGATGTTTAGCGCGTCGGTCACGGCCTGCTCGAAATTAAAAATTTGCTCCGCCCTATTCCACGCTTCTAAAATTTTATCCTTTTTACTCAGGCGCTTTTTTAGCTCCATTAGCTCGTCAAATTCCCCAATCTTCGGACTCACGCTTTCTATTTTATTAATTTCAAAAGAGGCAAATTCCTTTAGCTCCTCCACTCTTTTTTCTTCGTCGATTATTTTTTTCAGCTCGCGCGAGATTTGGCTAAATTCCTCAAATTTGAACCTAAATTCGCCGAGCGTTTCGTTAAATTTAGCGTCTTTTTTCGCTTGCAAGCTATCTAGCAAATTTAAAAACCTCTCGTTTTCAAATTCGTTTATTTCCTTTGCGGACAGGTATTTGACGTGCTCTTTGGCGATACTGGCGAGATTTCTTTTAGAAACGGCTTGCGAGTTTATAAAGTAGCGCGTCGTTTTGTCGCGAAAAAGCTTAAAGGTATTTATCTCCTCGCTCTCAAGACCGAATTCCTCAAGGTTAAATTTATGCGAGACGTCGGCCTCGATCAGCTTCGCTTCGCTATCCTTTAGCCCCAAAACCGCCATTATCGAGCCCATCAGGACCGATTTGCCCGCGCCGCTCACGCCCGTAAATACGCTAAGTCCGCGTCCGAAATTTAACTCGACGTTTTCAAAACTCAAATTTTGCTTTATCAAAATCCGCTCAATCATTATAACCCCAATGCAGCTTTTCTTTTAAAATTTGAAAATAATCTCTCCCGACGTGGCGGATTAGCCGCGCCGTGCTCGCGCTTAGCGTCATGCTCACGCTCTCAAGCTCGCTCATCTTATACCTATCTTGCCCGTCGATAACCAGCACCGCCGCGCTTGCGGTTTTAAATTTGATCTCAAATCCGCGCGGAAGCACGACTGGGCGCTGCGTGAGCGAGTGCGAGCAAACGGGCGTAACCAAAAACACCTCGCTCAAAGGATAGGTTATCGCCCCGCCCGCGCTCATGTTGTATCCGGTAGAGCCCACCGGCGTAGAGACGATGACGCCGTCGCCAAAATACGCGTTAAAGTATTTTTCGTTCCAAAAAGCCTCCACGTGCGTCATGGAGCCAACCTTTTCGCCCACTATTACCGCGTCGTTAAATGCGACTTTGCGCAAAATTTCCCCGCTTTTTTTGTGCAAAAAAACGTCGAGCATAAAAGGGGTCTCGACCTCAAATTTACCCGCAAAAAACTCGGCGAAAAATTTCTCGCATTCATTCATCGTGATATCGGTCAAAAACCCCAGTCTGCCCGCGTGGATGCCGAGCACGAAGGGCGAAATCTCGGCTGCGCTTCTACAAAGCGAGATGATCGTGCCGTCGCCTCCGAGCGAGATCAAAAAGTCGCACTCCGTAGCCAGCTCGCGCACCTCAAATCCTTGCAAATTTGAGCCTTCTTTTAAATTTAGATGTTTAGCCGCCGCGTTTTCAAACAAAATTTGAACGCCGTACCCAGCCAAAATCTCGCGCAAAATTCGCGCGTTTTTGACCGCGTCGCCGTTGATTTTTGCGACCAATCCGACCGTTTTTATCTCGGAAGGAAGTAATAAATTCTCTTTTTTCATAGGGCGGATTTTATCACATTTTGTTTTAAAAAAGCTGGGAGCAAGCAAATTTCTAGTATAATCGGTGCGTTAAAAACAGCAAAAGGAGTGAAAATGCGTAGCCATTACTGCACTGATTTAAGCAGTGCCGACATAGGCAAAGAAGTTACGCTTTGCGGCTGGGTAAATACCTACCGCGACCACGGCGGCGTTATATTTTTGGACCTGCGCGATCGCACGGGACTGATCCAGATCGTCTGCGATCCGGCAGATAGCAAGAGCTCTCACGAGGCCGCGTCGCACGTTCGCGACGAGTACGTCCTAAGGATAAAAGGCAAGGTCCGCGCTCGCGGCGAAGGCCTGGTAAATCCGCGCCTAAAAACGGGCGAGATCGAAGTAGTCGCCAGCGAAGTGATAGTAGAAAACCCCAGCGAGCCGCTGCCTTTCGTCATCGGCGATGAGAGCGTAAACGAGGATATCAGGCTAAAATACAGATTTTTGGACCTTAGAAACGAGAAACTTCAAAATATCTTTAAAATGCGCTCAAAAGCGGCGATTGCAGCTAGAAACAGCCTAGATAAAATGGGCTTTATCGAGTTTGAAACGCCGATTTTAACCCGTGCGACGCCGGAGGGCGCGAGAGACTACCTAGTGCCTAGCCGCGTATATCCGGGCCAGTTTTATGCCCTGCCGCAAAGTCCGCAGCTTTTTAAACAGCTTTTGATGTGTTCCGGCTTTGATAAATATTTCCAGATCGCAAAATGTTTCCGCGACGAGGATTTGCGCGCGGATAGGCAGCCTGAATTTACGCAGATAGATATCGAGATGAGCTTCATCGAGCAAGAAGACATCCTAAATATGGCTGAAAATATGCTAAAAGATGTCTTTGCCGCATGCGGATACGATATCCAAATACCTTTCCGCCGCATGAGTTACAAAGAGGCGACCGAGAGCTACGGCAGCGATAAGCCCGATCTGCGCTACGATCTAAAGATGATCGATGTTATCGATATTTTCGCGCGCTCTAGCAATGAAATCTTTAGCAAGATCGCAAGCGAGCCTAAGAAAAACCGCGTCAAAGCGCTAAAAGTGCCAAACGGCGATAATATCTTTAGTAAGCGCGAGATGAACCGCTTTGAGGAATTCGTCCGCAAATTCGGCGCACAGGGCCTTGGTTACTTCCAGATGAAAGAGGACGGACTAAAAGGACCGCTTTGCAAATTTTTCGAGCAAAGCGATCTTGACCAGATTATAGAGCGCTGCGATCTAAAAGTCGGCGACGTCGTATTTTTCGGCGCCGGCAAGAAAAAAGTCGTACTTGACTACATGGGTCGATTTAGGATTTTCCTAGCCGAGCAAATGGGAATCATCGACCAAAACAAAATGGAGTTTTTGTGGGTGCTAGACTTCCCGATGTTTGAGCAAAACGACGACGGCAGCTACTCAGCTATGCACCATCCGTTTACCATGCCTAAAAACATCGACGAGCCCGATCTCGAGGATATCCTATCGGTCGCTCACGACGTCGTACTTAACGGCTATGAGCTTGGCGGCGGTAGCGTAAGGATACATAAAAACGACGTTCAGCAAAAGGTATTTAAGCTGCTGGGTATCGACGAGGCCGAGCAACGCGAGAAATTCGGCTTCTTGCTCGACGCTTTAAGCTTCGGCGCGCCTCCGCACGGCGGTATCGCGATCGGCTTTGACAGGCTAAATATGCTAGTAAATAAAACCAGCTCGATCCGCGACGTCATCGCCTTCCCTAAAACCCAGCGCGCTCAATGCCCGCTAACGAAGGCCCCTAGCGAAGCTAGCGGCGAGCAGTTGAGGGAGCTTGGGTTAAGGCTGCGAGAAAAAGAAAAATAAGCTTGAAAGCGTCGTCTCGCTGCGCTATACGTCGTTGGTTTTAAAATTTGGCGCTCCGCAGGCTATACGCCTAGCGCACGCTTAAATTTTAAAACCGCCTAGTCTAGCTTGGTGATACTTCCGCTACAAATTTATTTAATTTTATTTTTTATTTTAAAGAAAAGGCGAAGTATTTTTCGCTTAGACGAGGCGGATTTTAATTTTTAAGCGTAGATAGAACACATAGTTCATCGAGCTTAAAAATTAAAATCGAGCGAAGTATAAGCAGAAAAAAACAAGCCGTTTTAAAGGAAATTTTATGAAAAAACTATTTTTAATCATCGGCGCTCCAGGCTCCGGCAAAACCACCGACGCATCGCTAATCGCGCAAGAAGATGCCAAATTTGCGCACTTCTCCACGGGCGATCTACTGCGCGCAGAGGTTGCTAGCGGTTCAGAGCTTGGCAAACTAATCGACGGCTTTATCTCAAAGGGCAACCTAGTCCCGCTTGACGTCGTCGTAAACGCGATCGTCTCGGCGATCAAAAGCTCAGACAAATCAAACGTCATCATCGACGGCTATCCGCGCAGCGTCGAGCAGATGACCGAGCTAGACAAAGTGCTAGCCGCGCAAAACGAGATCGCGTTAAAAGGCGTGATCGAAGTGGACGTTAGCGAAGCCGTCGCACGCGAGAGAGTACTCGGACGAGCACGCGGAGCCGACGACAACAACGAGGTTTTCAACAACCGCATGAAGGTTTATCTAGAGCCGATTGAGGCGATACGTAAATTTTATAAAGAAAAAGGCCTGCTCCGCGTCGTAAACGGCGAGCGCGCTATCGAGCCTATCGTAGCCGACGTCAAGGCTCTCGTAAATAGCCTGTAAACATTATTTTAGAGCCTCAAGCTAGGCTCTAAATTTAAGCTTTCCATAAATCCAAATTAACAAAAAATTCACGAAATATCATTAAAATCCGCTCTATGATTTCACAAAAATCACATCAAATTTCAAGGATACGTAATGTTTAAAAAGATAGTTTTATCGGCGGCTCTTGCAAGCGCTATGTTTGCTGCGGGCGGATTTACCGGCTCAAGTGCGCAAGGTGCGACAAATCAAGGCGGCTTCGTCGGTAAAGGCGCCATGAGCGCAAGCACGGTAAAACAAGCCCTAACACTACCAGATGACGCTCGCGTCGTGCTTGAAGGCAAGATCGTATCCGAGTTTCGTCCGGAACACTATCAGTTCGTCGATAAAAACGGCGACGCGATCGAAGTCGAGATCGATCACGAGGATTGGAGAGGCGTAACCGTCGATGAAAACACGCCCGTACGCATCTACGGCGAGGTTGATAAGGACTTTATGAAAACCTCTATCGACGTAAAAAGTATCGAAATAATCAAATAATTTTAGGGCGGTTCGCCGCCTTAAATTTTCCCCAAATTTTTAATTCTCTCAAAATTTACAAATTTTACCTTTTAGCATCAAATTTGCCGCCGTAATGCCCATCAAATTTTAGCCTGCTCTGATTCTCGTTTTACTCCAAATTTAGCCGAGATTTTATATAATCTCTTACTCGAATTTCAAGGCAATTATCTCAAAATCTTTTGGCGAGATAGGAGCTTTACAAAGGATTAAAATGGACGTTTCAAAAATCAAAGCAGGCTCAAACCCGGACAAAATCAACGCCGTGATCGAGATTCCGTACGGCTCGAACATCAAATACGAAATCGACAAAGATAGCGGCGCGGTCGTGGTCGATCGCGTACTCTACTCGGCGATGTTCTACCCGGCAAACTACGGCTTCGTGCCAAACACTCTCGCAGCAGACGGCGATCCTGCCGATATCTTGGTGCTAAACGAATACCCTCTGCAAGCTGGTAGCGTGATCCCATGCCGCCTAATCGGCGTGCTCGTGATGGAGGATGAAGCAGGCATGGATGAGAAGCTACTGGCCGTACCGGTTACCAAGATCGACCCGAGATTTGACGCGATCAAAAGCTACAAAGGCCTACCTGAAGCCACTTTAAATAAGATCAAAAACTTCTTTGAAACTTATAAAATTTTAGAGCCTAACAAATGGGTCAAGGTTAAAGAATTTAAAGACGCCGACGCCGCAAAAGAGATCCTGGACGCGGCAATCAAAAACTACAAATAAGCAGCTGCTAGGCTTGTCGGCCGCCGCCTCGTTAAACCCAAACAAGCGGCGGCCAAATTTAAACTCGCGCAAAATCAAAAGGATAAAAATGGATATACTAAAGCTACTTTTGAGCAACTCCGGCGGTATGTTAGATGCGATGTCGCAAAAAAGCGGACTGGACACAAACGACGTAGAGGCCGTGATTTCTAAGATCGCGCCGATTTTCATGCAAAGAGCCAACGAAAATTTTAAATCTGACGCCGATTCGTCAAATTTCCTAGAGATGATCCGCCGCTCAAACCTTGACGAGATGGCTGAAGCCCCGCAAAACATCAACGTCGCCGAAGGCAACGAGCTACTAGGCGTACTAACGGGATCTAAAGAAAACAGCAGGGCTCTAGCTAGCGACATAGGCTCGCAGCTAGGCATCAGCGCAGACTCCATCAAAACTCTGCTACCGATGATCGCGCCGATGATCGCAGGCATGCTAAACAATCAGCTAAAAGCCTCAAATTTACAAGGCTCTGCGGATAATGGCTCCATGATGTCGATGCTTACGCAGTTTTTGGATCAGAACAAAGACGGCTCGATCGTGGACGATATTTTTAGGATCGTAGGCGACTTTTTGGGTAAAAAATAAACTTTATCGCCTTAAGGCCTTTGCTAAAATAATAAAGCGGCAAAGGTCTTGATTAAATCTTATTCGTAAATCTAAATTTTTCTTGTGTAAATTTAATCCCCGGTCACTAAGATAGATCCAAAAAGATGCCGTATGATTTTGCGTTAGCTTAAATAGCTCTAAGCAAATATCAGAGCGTTACTAGAAAAATACGTCAAAATTAAAAACATCGCAACCTAGTCTTAATAAAAATCTGTAAAGCCCAAAAAACAAGCACGCCTGCGATGCTGCGCTTTGGATGATTTATAATTTTAGCCTGTTTAATTTTGCGCGTCTTGTTTTAACTATCTTAGATAAAGCCGTAGCCAAGGCTTAAATTTCGCAAGAGCAAGCAAAACCCATTTACTACCGCCGATCATCCGCCTTGTTTGTGCAAATGATTTATTTTGAAAATAATCCTCAAAAATCATAAAAAGCCTACCGTATGCGCGAGCTAGCGATCCGGCATACGAAATCAAAGCTCGTCGCTACGCTTTAAACCACGTAAAATTTAATTTTTAAGAATTTTATGCGAAAAAATTTATCTTTTTTGCAGGTTTAGCTTTAAAATGCGTCTTAATAGGTTTAAATTCGGCTCTAAAATCTTAAATTTGATTTGCCTTATTATAATGTAAATCTAGTTTAATTATTTAAGCATTATTTCATTAAAGTCAAATTTAAACCTAAAATTTGTTTCTGTTTTACACACTATAAAAGCAAAAGATACCTACGCTCCGCGGCGTATCTATAATGCCGTAAAGAGTAACCAAGCGAAACAACGATAAATTTTTCGCCTAAAAGCGCTGTTTAAAGCTCAAATTTTCTTTATTTAAAACATTAGACGATAACTTTTATCGCTTAAAAAGAGGCAATGAGAGATAATTACTCCGATTTAAATTTCTCACAAAGGATAAAAAATGAAAGACTTAACTTTGATGACCAACATCGAAGACCTAAGGCAAGTATGCTACCGCAACGTGCCTAAAATGTTTTATGAGTACGTAGATACGGGATCTTGGACGCAGACCACGTACCGCGAAAACCGCACGGACTTCGAGCCGATCAAATTTAAACAAAAAATCCTAGTAGATATGGCAAATCGCAGCCTAGAGACCCAGCTGCTAGGCAAAAAGGCAAAATTTCCGGCTATGACCGCGCCGGTGGGTTTTATGGGTATGATGTGGGCGGACGGCGAGATACATATGGCGCGCGCCGCTCAAAAATTCGGCATACCTTTTACGCTCTCTACTATGTCGATCTGCTCGATCGAAGACCTAGTCGAAGCCGGAATCGAACCGTTTTGGTTTCAGCTTTACGTTATGCGCAATAGAGAGTTTATGAAAGACCTAATCCGCAGGGCAAAAGCCGCAAAATGCTCCGCTCTCGTCGTCACGGTCGATCTGCAAGTGCTGGGAAATCGCCACCGCGATATCAAAAACGGTCTATCTACGCCGCCTAAATTTACGATACCAAATCTCATAAATCTAAGCACGAAAATCCCGTGGGGACTAAGATATCTAAAAAACAGACGCTGGACGTTTAGAAATATCGCCGGCCACGCAAAAAACGTAAGCGATCTAAGCTCGCTAAGCTCATGGACTAAAGAGCAGTTTGATCCGAGCTTGCAGTGGAGCGACATCGAGGAGATCAAAAATCTCTGGGGCGGTAAGATAATTTTAAAAGGCATTATGTTGCCCGAAGACGCGCAGCTAGCCGTTAAGCACGGCGCAGACGCCATCATAGTATCAAACCACGGCGGACGTCAGATGGACGGCACTCTCTCCTCGATCAAGGCGCTACCTGATATCGTCGCAGCCGTCGGCGATAAAACCGAGGTGTGGATAGATAGCGGATTTTACACCGGTCAAGATATGCTAAAAGCGTGGGCTATGGGCGCAAAAGGCGTGATGCTCGGACGCGCGCCTGTTTATGGACTTGGCGCATACGGCGAGGAAGGCGTTACGCGAGCGCTGCAAATTTTATACGACGAGATGGATACGACGATGGCTTTTGCCGGACATAGGGATATCAAGGATGTAACAAACGATATTTTGATTCCCGGCACCTACCCTACGCCAAGCGTTTAGACGAGTTAGGCGGATTTAGCCGGCATAAGACTGCGCTAATCCGCTTTTATCTTATTTTAAACTTAAATTTAGGTACTCGGGTAAATTTTATACCCGATTTACCGAGCGCCCGGCCTAGATCAAAATTTAACGCAGGCTCGCCGCATAAACTAAAGGCGGCGAAAAATCGTCTTTTCTTGGGCTTTGTATTAGCTTATCCTACCGCCCACAAGCTACGTCGGTTTGGCTTAACGCAAAAATCCTTAAAATCTTGTAGCGACTAGCCCGATATATCTTGTTTTAAAATCCCAAATAACGACATTTTTGAATTTTACCTCTTAAAATTTACAAAACAAAGCAAAATTTGCCGACTCAAAAGACGATTTTATCCGCTTCTCTCATTTTTGCCTTAAATTTAACCCGCCCGGTCTTGGCAAAAGCTAGCGCGGTTTGCGCTGCTTAAAAATCTCTCGTCAAATCACACAGCCCGGCTTTGTCGGTTTTTGATTTATATTAAAGGCATACGGGCTAAAGCCTAGTTTACAGGCGTATTTTGCCGTTTTGCAGATATATCTTTAACCTTGGCGCTCGGTTTTTAAGCCTTAGTCGCTAAATTTAGCGCAGCCTGCAAAAGGGCCGTTTTGCTTGCGCTCTTGGCCGAGCTTTTTGATTGCGCCTAGTTTGACGCGCCGTTTTGCAAAGCAAGGTTGTTTGCTAAATTTATACCGCTTGGCAAACCTACCGATTTTTTGCTAAATTTAAGTTGCCGCAACGCCAAATTTATAAGCAACCGAGGCAATAATCTAAATTAAAATCTTAATGCGCCAAAACGGTTTATTTTAGCCCTTTTTTAAGCTTTCTAACGAGAAATCTCGCCAAATGAAGCTCGTCAAAAAGCGATTTTTCGATGCAAAGCGGACGGTCAAAAATAAGATCGCAGATGAGCTCGGCGCCAAGCACGGCCGTACAGAGCCCGCGCGAGCCGTGAGCGGTGCTAACGTAGACATTTGGCACGTATTTTGGATGCGGATTGGACTTGCCTTTCGTCCAAAGTAGCGATTTGTAAGCATCTTTATAAAAATCCTCGTCGTAAAGTCGCCCGATGAGCGGAAAACGGTCGCCACTATAGCTGCGGTAGCCCACTTTCGAACCGATTATTCGGACATTTTGAGGTATTTTAGCTGCGATGTTTGAGCTATTTTTATTTGACGCATCCTGCGTCTGCGCCGAGTCTCCAGAGGTTTTGGCGCGCAAATCCGTATTTTTACTCAAATTCATATCGTTACTACTCGCTTCTAAACGATCTAAATTTTCAGCGTCGCCGTCCGGGCCTGTAGTCAAATTTAAATCCCGCCCGCTTAAATTTAACCGTTCGCTTTTCGCAAATTTACCGTCCAAAAACTCGGCGACGTCGGCTAAGTTTTTCTCGTCGTCGCTAGAGCGCGACTCGTCTAAAAAAAGATTTCTATCGTATGTCGCGCCGATCACCTGCACGCCCTCGGCAGGCGGACAAACGTAGCCTTTGGCGCTAAAGGGCACAGGCGTCCAGACGGCGGGCTTAATATGCGTGACCTGGCCGCGCACGGAGCTGAGCCTGATATCGTAGTCCGCAAAGAGCTCCATACTCTCGCTACCGATAGCCAGCACGAGCACGTCGGCGTCGATGCTTCGTCCGTCCTTAAAGCGCGCCCTAACCGCGCCGCCCTCAAGCGTCTCAAAGGCCGTAAACTCGCAGTTTAAAAGCGTTTTTATACCCGCGCTTGCCGCTTTGCACATCTTTCTAGGGCGAGCTTTTGCGCCCTTAAAAATAAACGTGCTAGCGTAAGGCTCGCTATCAAATTTTAGCTCAAAAACGCCGTTGTCCGAGTCAAATTCGTGCCACTCGTAAAAGCGCTCCAGCGTCTTTTGCTCGTACGCGTAGTCCATCGCGCCGCAAAACTCTATCTCATCAGCGCCGAAGTTTTGGCCGTAAAAGCGTGCCGCCTGCAAAAACGCGTTCATATGCATTCGGCCTAAATTTACGGTCGGTTTCGTGATAAGCGGCATCAATATCCCGCAGTGATTTCCAGAGCCGTTTAGCGCGATGTCGCTGCGCTTTTCGGCGATCGTGACGTCTAGGCCGCGCTGGCGCAACTTAAACGCGCAAACGCAGCCCGCCACTCCGCCGCCGATAATTAGCGCCGTCTTTGGCGCAGCCATGCTCGCGGGATCAAATCTACTAAACCAAATCTCGCTCCTAGCTTGCCGCTCGCCCGAAAATTTGGCGCGTAGCATCTCGCGCTTTTTGCCGTAGCCTTTTAGCAAATTTACCTCAAAGCCGCTATTTTGCAGGGCTCTTTTTAGCGCGCCCGAGGCCGAATACGTGCAAACGCTAGCACCCAAAGCGCATAAATTTGCGATTTTAGCGCAAACCCGCTCGCTCCACATAGCTTCGTTTTTAGCGGGAGCAAAACCGTCCATGAAAACGGCGTCCGCGATAAAGCTAAGCTTGTCCAAAACCTCGTCCACGTCGCCAAAGCATAATGTAAGCGTGACGTTTGGGGTCAAATTTAGCCTATGAAATCCGCAAATAAGCGGTGGATAGGCATCTAAAAGTTCGCCTGAAACGTCCGCTAGCTCGTTAAAATTCGCGTAAATTTTAGCTAGATCGTCTCTAGCGATCGGCGTTTTTTCGATACTGACAAAATTTAAAAATTTATCCGAGTTTTTAAATCGTTTAAAAGCGCAGAGGAAATTTAACCCCACGCCAAATCCCGTCTCAAGCAGGTTAAATTCGCTCTTTTTATCCCAAATTTCATCAAAAACAGAGTTAAAAACGTACTCGCTTTGGCCTATGGGATCGTCTGCATTAAAGTAAATGTCGTCAAATTCGGGACTAAACGGGATGCCGTCTTTAAAAATAACCTGCGCGCTTTTCATTGTTGGTTTGAAAAGTAGACGTCTATGCCGTCTGCAAGCCCCTTAGCTAGGGCATCTTGGTATTTTGAGTTGTTTATTAGCTCGCCCTCGCTAGGATGCGTGATGTAGCCGACTTCGACTAGGACCGCGGGCATCAAAGCACCTACTAGTACCCAAAACGGAGCTTCGCGCACGCCGCCATCGGCAGTCTTTGGTATCACGGCTTTAGCCTGCGCCAAAACTTCGCGCTGAACGTCGATGGCTAGCTTGTTTGAGGCAATGATTTTTTCGCGATTAAGGAAATTTAAAAATGTCTGCTTAGAAAAATAGTTCATCTCGTCGACGTCTGATTTATTTTCGAGCGAGGCGGCGTTTTTGCTACGCTCGGAGCGAGCCGGCGAGAGGAAAAAGGTCTCGATACCTCGCATAGAGGCGGCCTTTGCCTTGTTTGGCGCGGCGTTTGCGTGGATAGATATGAAAAGATCCGCAGCCTTGTCGTTTGCATACTTCGTGCGGTCGCGAAGGTTGATAAATTTATCCTTGCTGCGCGTGTAATAAACCTTGTAGCCGCGTCCCTGCAGCTCTTTGCCCGCCTTTTGCGCGATACTTAGCACGATATTTTTTTCTTTGAGCTGGCCGTTTACGGCGCCTGGATCGTCGCCGCCGTGCCCTGCGTCAAGGACGATGACTTTGCCTTTAGCGCTTGTGATTTTTTTAGTACTTGCGGTTTTTGCCAAAGGAACGGGTGTCTCCTCCTCGGGCTTAGGTTTTGGAGCGATTTCTTGGTCGTTTTGGGCGGATTTAGCGGCTTGCTCGGCTTTGGTTTGCTGATTTTTAGGCTGAATTTTTTCGTTTTGTCTTGATTCTATTTGAGCTTTTTGAGCCGCCTTTTGAGGCTCTTTTAAATTTTCCTTGATTTTGGATTCCGGCGTTTTAGCGCTTAAAGAGTCCGAATTTTGAGCGGTTGCTTTTGAAAATATCACGGATTGATTTTGGACGCGCAGCTTTAAATTATGCTTAAATTTATCAACGAACACTACCCTAACGGTATTTGCGTCAAACTGGCTAATGCGAATCTCGTCGACTAGATAATTTTTGATCCTCTGCGGTTTACCCCCGCTCCAAATACCCTTAAATTCATATATGCTTTTATATGAACCTTTTTGATTTAGATCGGTCTTTTTTACGTCGCCGCCGTCTAAAGGACGGCTAAATTTTAGCTCCAGCTTACCGCCGGTATCTGCCGCCTCTAGCAGATATAGCGTCTGCGTCTTGACGTTTTGCGCGTTTTTGCTAGATAGCGGAGCGGATGAAAGCTGTTTTAGCTTGACCGGTTCTTTTTGCTCCGGTTCTTTTACTTTGGTTTCTTTGACGGGCTTGGACTCTTGTTTAGGGCTAGCGCTCTTTGGCTGCGGTATGCCGGCTAGCTCTTTTTCGTACGACTTGCTATCAAGCCCTAATGTTTTGGAGCTTTTTATTAGCCTTTTTAGGCTCTCGGCTCTTAAATTTACGTTATTTTCCATTATGGATTTTACGTAAAGCGTCCTTAGTTCTTGGTGCATAGCGATTTTATCTTTATTGCTTGCGCTAGCGAAATTTTTATCGAATTTATCTAGGCTTGATAAAGCGCTAGCATAAACCGCGCCGGCAAGAAAGAATAAAAATATTAAAAATACTTTAACTATCTTCGCCATTTATCAGTTTTTCAAATAGCTCTTTTACGCTTATAATCTCGTTTAGCCTGTATCCGTTGGCGCCGGTGAAAAACAGTCCCGTGTCCTTTCGTCCCGCATATGCGTCGTAAAGACGGTCTGCGATACAGTAGCCGACTTCTTTGGCTTCTTTGCCGCGCTGGCACGGGCTTACACAGTTACTTACGCAGCTGATTTTGGGCCCTTGACGTTTATCCACTAAATTTAGCAAATTCGTCCTTACGCCGCGAGCCGGGTAGCCTACGGGGCTTTTGATTAGCTCGATGTCCTCTTTTTTACAGTTTAAAAGTACTTGCTTAAATTCCTCCGAGGCGTCGCACTCGTGAGTGCCGATAAAGCGAGTACCCATCTGTACGCCGTTTGCGCCTAGGCTAATCGCCCTATCGATATCGCTTTTATCCCAGATGCCGCCTGCGGCAAATAGCGGGATATCCCCCCACTCTTTGATCTCGGCCGCTACTTGCGGGATTAAATTTTCTAAGCTATACGCGGGATCTAGGCACTGCTCGTAGGTAAAGCCCTGATGACCGCCACTAAGAGGTCCTTCAAGCACCACCGCGTCAGGAAGCCTACCGTAGCGTCCTTGCCAGCGTTTGCAGATGATTTTTAGCGCCTTTGCCGACGATACGATGGGTACCAAAGCGACATCTGGGAAACCGACCGTAAATTCGGGCAAATTCGTAGGCAAGCCCGCACCCGTGATGATCACGTTTATGCCGTGGTCGCAGGCGTCTTTTACGATGCGATCGTAGTCGTTGCTAGCATATAGGATATTTACCCCAAGAGGCCTATCGCCGCAAATTTTACGCGCGTTATCGATAACGGCTTTTAGCCCTGCGCGCGAGTAAAAATTTCCGCTACCGTAAGGCTTGGCGTTTAGCTCTTTGGTGATGTATTTTCGCCCTTCGTAGTAGCCCGTTCCCACAGAGCTTATGACGCCTAGGCCGCCTTCTAGGCTGACGCTTCCGGCGAGCCTATCCCAGCTGATGCCAAGCCCCATTCCGCCTTGGATTATAGGGTGGGCTATCTCGTATTTTCCGATTTTTACCGACATCACGTTACCTTTAATTTCGCAAATTTTCGCTTGCCTACCTGCAAGATATATTCGCCCGCTTCCAGCTTTAACTGCTCGTCGCTTAGCTTTTTTTGATTTATACTGACGGCGTTTGCGGCGATATCGCGGCGAGCCTGCGAGTTTGAGCTAGCTAGTCCGCACGCCGTTAGAGCCTCCACCACCCAAACGCCCGCTTTTAGCTCAAATTCGGCTATTTCGGTAGGAATTTGATTTTGAGAGTGCACGCGGTCAAATTCAGCCTTTGCCTCTTTTGCTGCAGCTCCGCCGTTATATCTGGCCGTGATTTCTAGCGCGAGGGCTTCTTTTACGGCTTTTGGGTGAGCTTTGCCGCTAGCTACGTCTGATTTTAAATTTGCGATTTCCTCGGTACTTTTTTCGCTTAAAAGCTCGTACCAGCGCCACATCAGCTCGTCGCTGATACTTAGCGTTTTAGCAAACATATCGTCTGGCGCGTCGGTTACGCCGATATAGTTTCCTAAGCTCTTACTCATTTTATTTACGCCGTCAAGCCCCTCTAAAAGCGGCATCATGATGACGGCTTGTTCTTTACCGACGTTATAAACTCGCTGCAAAGTTCGCCCCATTAGAAGGTTAAATTTCTGATCTGTGCCGCCCATTTCGATATCGCATTTCATCGCGACGCTATCGTAACCCTGCAAAAGCGGATACAAAAACTCGCTGATAGATATCGGACTGCCCGCGTTTAGACGCTTTTCAAAGTCGTCGCGCTCAAGCATCCTAGCCACGGGAAAGGTGCTAGTTAGCTCCACGATACCGGCAGCCCCCAGCTCGTTACACCATTTTGAATTGAACATTATGCGCGTTTTGCTCGGATCTAAAATTTTAAACACCTGCTCCTCGTAGGTTTTGGCGTTTTTCTTAACGGTGTTTGCATCAAGCTTTTTTCTAGTCGCCGATTTGCCGCTAGGATCGCCAATTTGCCCCGTGAAATCACCTATTAAAAACTGCACTATCGCGCCGTGCTTTTGTAAAAAGGCCATCTTTTGAAGCACCACGGAGTGTCCTAGGTGCAAATCCGGAGCCGTCGGGTCAAAGCCTGCTTTAACGTGGAAATTTTCGCCTTTTTCGTAGTAGTTTTTTACTAAATTTTCTATGCGCTCCTCGTCTATCATCTCGGCGACGCCTTTTTTTATCTCGCTCATTATTTTGCTCAAATTTTCGCCCATTTTCTCTCCTAAATTTATTAATGTCCGTATGCGTCGTCAAGCGACACGAAGTCAATGATCTTGTAGCGATCTTTTAGCCGCTCTTTTATTTCGTTCACGTTTAAATTTTCGCCAAGCTCGATCGTTAGCTCGAAAAGATCGGCCGTAGCCTCTCTTGTTTAGGTGAGGCTGATCG
>CAUPYN010000016.1:0-18751 GCA_963515575.1 uncultured Campylobacter sp. | reverse complement strand
TTAGCGCGTAGTATAGCAGCGTCGTGCGCACCCCACGCAGCCGCGCAAACTCCGCGTCAAAGCTAAGCGCCTCAAACTGGCGGTAAAATAGCGCGACTGACGCTAGTATGACGCAGTTTGCGACCGCCATGAAAACAAGATCGCCCTGCGGCACGGCCAAAATCGAACCAAAAAGATAGCTCATTAGATCGACATTGTAGCCGGGCGCCAGGTCGGTGAGAATGATGCCAAACGCCATGCCAAACGCCCACAGCGCGCCGATAACGGAGTCCATCTTACTTTTGTCTTTGAGCGTGATCGTGGCGATGAGTAGCGCCAAAAACAGCGAAAACAGACTCGCTCCAAGCAGCGGCTCGAGCGAAAAATAAAACGCGATGCCAAGCCCGCCGTATGCGCCGTGAGCGATGCCGCCCGCGATGAAAACCATGCGGTTTATGACCGTGAGCGTGCCGATCACGCCGCAAGCGATGCTAACGAGGATGCCCGCCAGCAGGGCGTTTTGCATAAAATTTAAGCTAAGAGCTTCTAGCATTTGTTTCCTTTTTACTTTTTTCGGCGATTTTTAGCGTTGCTCGCCGAGACCTGTGCCTTTAAGATGCTAAATTTAAATTAGTCAAATTTATCGTTATAAACTAAACTTTTGCACAAGTCAATCTTTCTTGTTAAGGGGGAAGGGGCTTGAATTACGAAGTCGCTCCCTTCCCCCTTAACAATCCCCCAACCCCTACGACGTGAGAGGTTGCTGCACTGCGTGCAGGTTTATTTGGCGCTATCGTGCCGCACGTTTTTTAGTTTAATATTTTTGTGGTGCGGGTCTCGGCGACTCAAATTTGTAAATTTGACTTCAAATTTGACTGCAAAAAATCAAGGCGAAGTATTTTGAGACGATTTTTGGGGTTGTGCAGATAAAATCTAGCGTAGGCTAGACATGTAGTCTGCCGAGCTAAATTTTATCAAGCTCCGCAAAAAGCACTCAAAAGACGAGCCGCAAATCCCCTAACGATGTCCGCAGCCGCACTCTTTCAACGCCACCTCCACATCGCAAAAATGCCTATGATCTCTCGCCAAATGCTCGATAAAATCCTGCTTTGAGCCGTGCGAGATCTCGTGCATGAAAAGATCGTGATTGACGTAGGCGACCTTGGTGGCGAAATTTAGCGTCAAATTTACGTCGTGGCTGATGAGCACGACGCCCGTGCCTTCAGCGTTGATCTGTTTTAGTAGCTTATAGACGTCCGCTTGACCCTTCGTGTCGATGCTGGCAGTGGGTTCGTCTAACATCAAAATTTTAGCCTTCGCGCAAAGCGCACGCGCGATATAGACGCGTTGGCGCTGTCCTCCGCTTAGCTCGCCGATCTTGCGCCGCGTAAATTCGCCCATCCCGACGCGCTCGAGCGCCGCTTCGGCCTCTATCTTGTCGTCCTTGCCGTAAAATCCAAACAGCTTTTTATCTATCCGCCCCATCAAAACGACCTCGAGCACGCGCATCGGGAAGCTTTGATTTATCGGGATATTTTGCGGGACGTAGCCCACGGCCTTGCTCACGCTAGCTGGCTCCTGGCCAAACACCTCGATCGTGCCGCCGCTTGGCTTATTTAGGCCTAGGATTAGCTTTAAAAGCGTGCTTTTGCCGCCGCCGTTGGGGCCTATGACGGCTAGAAAATCCTTGCAATCGTATTCTAAATTTATGCCCTCAAACACGAGGTTTTCATCGTAACCAAAGCTCAAATTTCGCACCGAAACGTCGCTCATAAAACGCTCACCTTACCCGAAATATAAAACATAAAAACGCCAAGCCCCAGCATCACAAAAAGCGCGGCAAACTCGCAGCAAGTCCGCAGCGCGCGAAATCTCGCCGCGCCCTTTAGCTTAAAGCCGCAAACGGCTGCCAGAAATATCACCGCGCCCATGCCAAGCCCCATAAACAGGCCGCTAGCAAGCCCCGCCGCATAGCTGTTTAGGCTAAATGCCAGCACGAAAACCAGCAGCGTGCCAGGACACGGCACGAGCGATCCGGCCAGCACCACTAGCCATTCGCTAGCCGTTTTTGGCGCCTCGCTAGAGGCCATGCAAGACGCGCAGCCGCATTCGCTCTCGTGAGCAGCGGGATCAAATTTGACGGAATTTGCGCTAAAATTTGACGTGGAGTTTAAATTTGAGCCAAAAACTTTACTCGCCCGGTTTGCGTCATTTTCGCCCGAGACAGGCGCGGCCGCAAAGCTAAATTTTGGATTTAAAGCCGTTTTTTTAATCTTGGCGTAGATCATATAAAGGCTCACGCAAACGATCGTTACGGCCGAAATTTTTGTCATCGCGCCCGCCATGTCGCTAACCTTATTCGTCAAAAACGCATTTAAAAAAACATAGCTAAAAAGCACGAGCAAAAACGCCCCCGCCACGTGCGCAAACCCGACTTTCATCGCAAAAACTAGAGCGCGCGAGTAGCTGCCGCCGTTTGCGACGAAGTAGCTAGCCGTTAGCATCTTAGCATGCCCGGGACCAGCGGCGTGCAAAAAGCCGTAAAAAAAGCTAACCGCGGCTAACAGGGCAAAATTTAGCGCGTTTAGCTCGGCGCTGTTTATCTTGATGAGCTCTTTTAGGCGCTCTAAAAACTGAAGGCTCATGCCGGAAACCGAGTCAAATTTCGCCCTATCCTCGGCGTCTATTTGTTCTAAATTTTGCTTATTTTGCGCCTTAACCAGCGAGCTAAGCTCTGGCTTTGCGGGCTCTATTTTAGGCGCTTTTGAGGTCATCTCAAAAAAAGCCGTGCTCAAATTTACGTTTGGTACGAGATAAATTTTATCGGTGAGCGCGTAGGGGTCTGGCGAGCTTATTTTAAAGTTAAAAAATCCCTCGCGGTCAAAAATCTCGACCGTGACGACGCGGCCGTCTTTGACCGCTAAATTTAGCTCTAAAATATACTCGAAATTTAGCCTGCCGCCCTCCAGATAGACGCGTTGCGAGAGCGTTTTGGTATGCAAATTTACGGTCTCGCCCGCGCCGTCGTAGTAGCCCACGCTAGTTAGGTAGCCGCGCGGCACGATGTAGTCGAGTAGGGATTTTTGCACCTTCCATGCTTCGTTTTTGCTAAGCGCTTTGTCGGCGTTTTCGTCGTAGCTTTGTAGCGTGAGAGCGGTGAAATTTTCAGAAAATGTCCAGGTTACGGCGGCCGTTTTTATCGTCTCGCCTTGCAGGTTAAATTTAATGTCGGCGTGTGCGGTCGGAGTGTAAAGCGCGCAAAGCGCACAGGCGTGCGCGAAGCTAAAAAAGGACGCAAAAAGCGCGAAAACGGCAAATATGCGTCCAAATTTCATTTACAGGCTCTTTGCGAAAATTTGCGCCGTTTTGCGTAGCTCGGCATCCCAATCAAGCGGCAATTGATCGATCTCTACGACGCTAGCGCCGCTTTCTTTAGCGACGGTTTGCGCGGCTTTTTTAGAAAACTGCGGAGCGACGAAAATGACCTTGACGCCGTGCTCTTTAGCCTCCTCGATGAGCTCTTTTAGCTCGGCCGGTTTTGGTTCTTTGCCGTCCACTTCGATCGCGATTTGCTCTAGATCGTAGCGCTTAGCAAAGTAACCCCAAGACGGGTGATATACGATAAATTCGCGGTTTTTGACGTTTGCTAGAGTGCTTTTGATAAAGCCGTCAAGATCGTCAAGCTTAGCTTCAAATTTAGCCAAATTCGCCTCGAAAAGCGCCTTGTTCTCAGGGTATTTTTCGCTTAGCGCGGCGGCGATATTTTTAGCTTGGATCTTTACCAAGACGGGATCTAGCCAGATGTGCGGGTCAAATTCGCCGTGGTGATGATCGTGATCGTGGTGATCGTGACCTGCATGTTCGTGTTTATGCTCGTGGTGAGCGTGTTCGTGCTTGGCGTCATGGTGATGATCGTGATCCGCGTGCTCGTGATGACCTTCAAATTTGATCTTTTCTACGCCCGCGTCGGTTTTTACGATTTTAAGGTTTGGATATGATTTTTGAAATTTCGGCAACCAAGCCTCCTCAAACTCGATCCCGATAGCAAAATAAAGATCGCTTTTTTCAAGCGCGGTCATTTGTTTGGGTTTTGGTTCGTACGTATGCGGATCGGCTCCCTTGCCTACCATGACGTTTACCTCGACCGCGTCGCCCGCGATTTGCTTGACGAAATACTCCTGCGGCAAAATACTGACGCTAACTTGTCCTTTGGCGTAGAGCGCGACTAAGCCCAAACATAAAAACGCGAAAATTTTTCTCATTTTTATCCTTTCCGTGTTAAAATTTGGGCGAAATTATATCAAAAGCAACTTAGTTGCAAATTAATTTTCTCAGGGTATAATACCCTAAAATTCTTAACGCGGAGGAAAAATATGGGCGAAAATTTGGAAGAAAAAGCTGGTTTTGAGGAGCTTTTAACGAAAAATGATATCAAAATCACTCCGCTTAGACTCGAGATTTTACACATTTTACGCGCCGCCGCCGCGCCGCTTAGTTATGATGAAATTTTAGCCCAAATAGGCGCAAACAAAACCACTTTTTACCGCTGTATGGATCTTTTTGAAACTAAGGGCATCGTGCTAAAAAGCGAAAATAACCGCAAAAACTTCTACGAGCTTGAAAGCGGAGCAAAGGCGTATTTCGTCTGCGACGTCTGCCATAAGATGACCAATATCGACATGCCGCGCCTAAAACAAAATCACGTCAAAAGCGTCTTGGTTAAGGGCGTTTGCGACGACTGCTTTTAAAATTTGCGCTTAAATTTGGCGATAAATTCCGAACTCAAATTTGCTTTACCGACATTAAATTTAAAAAACGACTTCCGAAAAAATTTTGCCGCAAATTTATAAAAACGCGCTCTGCTAAATTTAAAGCGGTTGCCGCGTTAAATTTAAAACTCAAATTTGACCCAGATGATTTAAAACTAATCCTCGTAAAGCTTTGCGATCTCCGGCGGTATAGCGATCGGACGACCGCGCGCGAGATCATAAAATACGTAAGTCGTCACCGCGCTAGCAACCGGCGCACCATCCTTGCTAAACTCGTAAAAACGCTTCGAGCAGCTTCTTTTTTCGGGCTGCGTCCAGGTTTTCACGCGCACCTTATCGCCCAAAAACAGCTGCCCCAGATAGTCTATCTCGTGTCTGCGCACCATCCACGTGCGGTTTTGCGCGAGATTTGTCTCGATGAGGTCGCCCACGGCGCTTGAGTGCGCGTTTGCCGCTTCTTGCATCCAGATGACGTAGTGAGCGTTGTTTGCGTGATGATTCACGTCGATAGCATCCTCGCCCACGGTAAATTCGTAATAAAAAATTTTCATTTTCGCTCCTAAAAACGCTAAAATTGTAGCAAAAATTTAAAGGCAAACAAAATGAAAGAGATGTGGGACAAAAAGGCGTCAAGCTATACGAGATTTACGGGAGAGCCTAGCGTTTTTCATAGAGGGCTTTATGCCAAGATCGCCGAGTTCGGCGTCAAATTTGACGGCAAAAGCGTCGTGGATATCGGCTGCGGCACGGGCGTGCATACGCTACTTTTAGCGCAAATTTGCCGCGAGATAACCGGCATGGATATCTCGGGCGAAATGCTAAAAGTCATGCTTGAAGACGCGGCTAAATTTAATATTTCAAATTTAACCGCCGTTCAAAGCGATTTTAAAAACTTTAATCCAAACCGCGTTTACGACGTTGCTTTTAGCACGATGAGTCCTGCGATCGCAGACGAGGAGGATTTTGTCAAATTTATAAATTTAGGCAAAAAAAGGGTCTATCTTTGGTGGAACAAACCGCGATATTCAAGCGTTTTGGAGCTTTTTTACGAGGGCTCGCAGAGAGGGTGCTTTAAAGAAAAGGTAAATTTTTTCGAAGAGTACTTGCGCCGCGAAAATATCGCTTTTAACTCCTGCGTACTCGAGGAGTCTCGCGAGCAAAAACGCACGCTTGAGGAGATGACACAAAACGCGCTTTGGCATTTACAGATCTCAAATTTTACGCACGATGAAAATGCGGTCAGATCGCGGCTACAGAGCATCGCGCAGGATGGCTTCGTGACGGAAAAAATCGTCTCTTCAATGAAGCTTTTGGTTTTTTAAGATATAATCGCTTTATTTATTTAAAATTTAAAAAGGATTTTAGTTGCCGCGAGCGTTTTTGCAGATATTTTCGTGCGTTTTATGCTTCTTTTGCGTTCAAGCTTTCGCCGCTTCGCACGTTTTATCTCCGGTCACCCAGCCGAAATTTGACGAACAAAAAGCCAGACTAGGCAAGGAACTGTTTTTCGACGCCTCGCTAAGCCCGAGCGGCACGGTATCTTGCGAGAAATGCCACAACCTTTACTGGGAGCTAAGCGGCACGAGCAAAAAAAACCTAAAAATCTCCGCCGATAAAGAAGCCAGCCCGCCTACGGCGCTAAATTCGGCGTTAAATTTTATATTTTTTAAAGACGGCCGCGTAAAGGATATAAAAGAGCAGGTAAAACAGAGTCTAACCGGCAAAGAACAGTTGGGCGAAGAGCCTAAAAAGCTAGAAGAAAAGGTCGGTCTAAACGCGGTTTATAAAAAGGAGTTCGAGCGGCTTTACCCGGGCGGCGTAAGCTTTGAAAACATCGCCGACGCGCTGGTAAATTTCGAAAAAGCCCTCGTTACGCCAAACGCCAAATTCGACAAATTTATCGGCGGCGACGAGAACGCGCTAAGTGGCGACGAAAAGCGCGGGTTTGAGCTATTTAAAAAAATCGGCTGTATAAACTGTCACAGCGGGGTCAATCTAGGCGGTAATATCTACTACGAGCTAAGCTCCGGCGATAAAGGCAAACAGATTCGCTACAAAGTGCCTAGCCTAAGAAATATCGAAAAGACCGCGCCCTATCTTTATAGCGGCGAGATAGCGGATCTAAAAGACGCGATAAAATTTATCGCCAAAGAGCGTATCGGCTACGAGTTAAGCGACGAGCAGACGCAGTTGCTTTATAAATTTTTGCTTGCTTTAAGCGGCGAACGACCGGAAATTTTAAAATGAAACACAAGATAATCTTTCACAAAATTTTACTTTTCATCATCGCTTGCATCGCGTTTTTCGGTACGGTGATGACGCAAAAAGCCACCAAAGACGTAATCAAAGCCTACGAATACAAAGGCGCGATAGAAGACATGATAGACTCCGACGACGAGATAGACTTTGCGCTAAAAAGGACGTTTTTGCAGGCTGATTACGATACGACGATGAGATATGCGGCCGGTCTTAAAAACGATTTGTTAAATTTAAGCTCCGGCAAGCTGGCATCGTTTGAGCGGCTAGCTATCGGCGAGGGAGCGATAAACGAGATACGAGAAGCGTTTGATCAAAAAAGCGAGCTAATCGATAAATTTAACTCCCTTAGCGCTCTGGCAAAGCTTAGTTTTGAAGAAACGATGCTGAAATTTAGCTCTTTAAACGACTCGCGTTTTAGCGAGTTGCTGCCTAAAATTTTGCTGATTAGATACGGTATAAACGCCGATATAAACGGCGCTAAAGAGCTACTAAAAAGCTATGAAAGCCTAAATTTAAACGAGCGCGAGAAAGATTTTTTACAAAGCGCGCAAAAGCTGCTGCGTCACTATGAGGAAGCAGACCGGATACTAGCTAGCATACAAAGCCTAAATCTAAGCAAAAAGCTATACGAGCTAAGAAGTAAAAACGATGCCTACGTAGAGCGCGTAACGTCGAATTTACGCGGTACGACGATTTTTGTGTTCGTACTTTTCGGGATTACGGCGGCGTTTATTTATCTATCGTATATTAGGGCTAGAAACAACATCAGACTGCTAAATCGCTTCGAACAAGCCGTGGATAACAGCTTTAACTCCATCGCTTTTACCGATCTAAATAAGCAAGTCAGATACGTAAATAAAATTTTCGAGCAAAACTCGGGTTATAAATTTGAAGAGATAAGCGGCAAAAATATAAATTTACTAAAATCGGGCTTGCATCCGCAAGAGTTTTATCAAAGAATGATAGACACGATAGAAAACGATAATATCTGGCGCGCCGACGAGCTAATCAGCAAAACCAAAAGCGGTAAGTTAATACGCGAGCAGGTCGTTTTCTCGCCGCTTTTTAACGAAAAGGGCTACAAAGACGGCTACATGGCGATCAAATTCGATAGAACCAAAGAGATAGCGATAACAAAAGAGCTCGAAGATAAAAACAAGCAGCTACAAAACGAAGCCCTCATAGACAAGCTAACGGGATTTGGTAGCTACTTCGCGCTCACGCAGCGTATGGAGCGCCATCCTAGCGGGATGATAATCTACATAAACATAAACAATTTTATGGATTTTAGATTTTTTTACAAGACCAAAACCGTAGACCTTATCATCGCCTCGTTTGCTTCTACGCTAAAGCTTTGTATAGATACTTACGCGATGGATGCAGATATCTACAGAGTGCAGTTTGACGAATTTTGTATCTGGTATAACGGCGAGGACGCAAACAGAGATGCCAAGCGTTTCGTAGATTATTTCAAAACGCAAAATCTCTACGTAACCGTAGACGGCGAGCGCGAATCCATACCTAACATAAAAATAACCTTAGGCGTCAGTATGCCTCAAGACACGGTGCAGACAAATCGCCTAACTCAAGCCATGCTAGCCCACCACGAAGCCGTGCAAAGGGGCGAGGCGGCGCAGTTTTATACCGAAAACAGCTATATCGAGCAGCAGTATTATCACAACCAAATCATGTCGCGCACTATCGAGAGCGCTCTATATAACGATACCGTTATCGTCGAGTGTCAGCCCATCTACGACGTATCCGGCCAAAGCGCGCGGATAAAATACTACGAAGTGCTCGTGCGCCTCATCGACGAAAACGGCAAGATACGCTATCCGGGCGAATTTCTTGATATCGCAAAGAAAATCTCGCTTTATAACGACATCACCAAAAAGGTCATCGAACACGTCTTTAGGCTGGTCGAGAGATTTGAAAACGTGGGTTTTTCGATGAACCTTTCAAGTAGCGATATCACAAACGAGAGCATAAGGGATCTCATCGAGAAAAAACTGCGCGTATGCTCAAGGCCCGAGCGCGTGTATTTTGAGATATTAGAGAGCGAGGGCGTGGACGATTATAAGATCGTAAATGATTTCATCAACAAGGTTCGCGCCTACGACTGCAAAATCTCGATCGATGATTTCGGTAGCGGCTACTCTAACTACTACCGTATCTTGGAGCTTGATATCGACACGATCAAGATCGACGGCTCGATTATCAAAAAATTACCGTTTGATCAAAACGCTCGCTACTTACTGCAAACCATCATCGACTTTGCCGCAAGACAGGGCTACAACGTCGTGGCGGAGTTTGTCAGCTCAGAAGAGATCCTCGCCGAGATAAAAAAATTCGGCATCAAATACGCGCAGGGATTTTTGCTAGGCAAACCGATGCTGCCCGATAACATAAAAGAGTAAATTTGCGTGCGGCGGCTATACTGCGCCAAATTTGACGGCGGAGCGTGTACAGGAGAATAAGTTTGACTAGAACGGATTTAGCCTTAGTTTGCGTACTAGCCTTTTTGTTTTATGCCAAAAGCGCAGGGATGGGCTGGTTTGCGACTATCGCGATATGTTTTTGGATTATAGGCTACTTTGCAAATGATATTTTTTAGGGATTTTTAAATTTTGCTTTTTAATGCTAAATTTAACGCGGTTTGCGTCCGCTAGTTAATTTAGCTCGTCCTAGTCAAATTTGTCCGCTCAAATTTGACTAATCCCGCATCCAAATCGCCAAAAATCCAAGCAAAACTATAACTAAAAACAAGCCTGCATGAAAATAAAAATTCTTTTTTAAGTTTTCGTTTATTAGAGAGCAAAGCTCAGAGATAAAGATGTATAGCTCGCTCACGCATATCCTTTGGCGGTAACCCACACGTACCGACTAATTGTATCCCACGTATTTGCCGTTTATAAAATAGTACGCCATTATTAGTATAGCTATTATAATCGTGAGAAAAATATACTTTCTTTCAGAGTGTTCTCCGCGGTTTCTATAAAAAAATAAGATTGATTTTATGGTGCCTACGATTACCATAATGGTCCAAAGTATATTTTTTTCCATAATTATCCTTTTGGTTCATAGTCTTTGATCTCGTCTTTAAATTTCCTTCTAACAAAAACGGCGCAAACTACAAACGAAACCGCCGTCAAAGCGTAAAAGATATAGCTAAAAATAGGATTTGCGCGCGTTTCGCCATCTTTTAGCTTTTTAACCGAAACGGCGTTTCTAAACATATCAAACATCGCGATGCGCCAGCCGTAGTATTTGATCTGCGCCCTGCCTTCGCCCACTAGGCTTTGCGCGGCGGCTTGGACATCGGCGGAGTCAAATTTAAAATAAAGCGGCAAGCCCCAGCCCGTGTCCTCGTTTCGATACGGCATCACCTTCGTTCCGTTAATCTCGCGCGTGTAGATAAAATACGTATTTCGCGTCAAATCATCAGATTGATTTCGGTTGTCAGAAAAATCGTCTTTGTCCATGCGCCTAACCTCGCCGCCCGTGATGACCGCCTCGTCGTAGTGCGGAAAAGCGTAGTTTATCGCCGCAAACGCCAAAACGTGCAGGGCAATCAAGAAGCCAAAGATAAAATTTCGGAGATATTTTTTAAATTTTTGCATTTTCGTCCTTTGGACGAATTTTACAAGATAGAAGTTAAGCCCCTAAATAGGGGCTTAGAAGGATTAGGCTTTGGCCTTGCAGCCGCAGCTTCCCGCGATAAATTTAAGAATCTGGATAAAGAAGCAAACGCCGCCGATGATGAAGATCGTATCACCGATCATCCTTAGCCAGCGTAAATTTTGCAAGTGATCCATTTGCAAGAACTCCGCACTTCTAGCGTACCACATACCGACATCTATCGCGGCGACCGCCTGATAAAGACCGATCGGAAGCAGCGATGCTAAAATCATCAGCATTAGTCCCGCATTTAGCGACCAAAAGCCCACTTTCATCAGCTTGTCGTTAAATTCTTGCCCTTTGAAAAGATAAAGCGCCACGAGCCAAACAAAACCAAGAGCCAAAAATCCGTAAACTCCAAACAGCGCCGCGTGTCCGTGCACCGAAGTGGTGTTTAGGCCCTGGATGTAGAACAAAAATAGCGGCGGGTTGATAAGGAAACCAAACACGCCCGCACCCAGCATATTCCAAAACGCTACCGCGATAAAGCAGTAAAGCGGCCATTTGAGATTTTTCGCCCAGCTTTGCGCGAACTGAAGCGAATACTGATGAAAGGCCTCGGCTCCAAGAAGCACCAAAGGCACGACCTCAAGCGCAGAAAAGCTAGCGCCCACGGCCATGATCGGAGTGGTCGTTCCGGCAAAATAAAGGTGGTGGAAAGTGCCAGGGATGCCGCCGATAAGAAATAAGCTAGCACTTGCCAAGGTCGAATAGGTCGCAAATTTTTTGCCGACTAAGCCCAAAGATGCGAACACGAACGCAAGCGAAGCGGTCGCAAACACCTCGAAAAAGCCCTCAACCCAAAGGTGAACGACCCACCAGCGCCAGTATTCCATCACCGGCAGCGGGCTTCTTTGACCGTAAAATAGCCCCGCGCCGTAGAAAAGTCCCACCGCGATAGCAGAAGCCGTAAAGATAGCTAGCAGGTTTTTATCGCCGTCAGCCTTAAATCCGCCGACAAATCCACGAAGCACAAGCGCCATCCAGATAACAAGACCGACAAACAAAATAAGCTGCCAAACTCTGCCAAGCTCGATATACTCGTATCCTTGGTGACCAAGCCAAAAGCTCAGGCTAGTATCCATCTTGCCCGCTATCGCCATGTATTCGCCGATAAAGCTGCCCACGACTAGGAAAAGTAGTGCGTAAAATAGCAAATCAACGCCTAGTTTTTGAAATTTAGGATCCTTGCCGCCGTTGATGATAGGCGCTAGGAAAAGTCCGGCTGCCAAAAAGCCCGTCGCGATCCAGAAAATGCTCGCCTGGATGTGCCAAGTGCGCGCCAAAGAGTACGGGATGTACTGGGATAAATTTATGCCGTAAAACTCCTGCCCCTCGACTGTGTAGTGCGCCACGAAGCCGCCTATCATGATCTGGAAAACAAAAAGCGCAAGTGCGACGAAAAGGTATTTGCCAAGCGCCTTTTGAGACGGGGTCAAATTTAGCCTTGAGAGCGGATCGGCGTCGATAGGAGCGAGTTTCTCGTGATCTTTTTCTCCGTAGAAATTTGAAAACCAAACTAGTAAGCCAACGCCCGCGACCAAAATCGTAACGCTGATA
The DNA here is from genome assembly GCA_963515575.1 of uncultured Campylobacter sp. Classification (GTDB taxonomy): domain Bacteria; phylum Campylobacterota; class Campylobacteria; order Campylobacterales; family Campylobacteraceae; genus Campylobacter_A. Next base: position 6,506 of record CAUPYN010000016.1, on the reverse strand, counting down.
ATCGTCCAAAATACGTTTTCTTTCGTCGGAACGTTGTCGATTAGCGGCTCGTGCGGCCAGTTGTTCGTGTACGTAGCCTCGCTATTTGGGCGATTCGTCGCCGTAGCCCAGGTCGCCCAGAAGAAGAAATCATTTAGCTGCTCGCGGTTTTCCTCTTTGGCTAACGTGTTGTTTTTCATCGCGTAGTTTTCGCGTAGTTTTTGGTATTTCGGATCGTTACCGAAAAGCCCGTTATACTCGTCACGTACTACCTTTGCCGCCGCGATCCTCTCGTCGCTGATCGTTATAACGCCGTTTTTTAGCGTATTCGTGCGGTATTCGCTCTTGGTTAGAGCCTTGATGTTGGCTTGTTGCTCGGCGCTTAGAGCGTCAAATTTGGCTCCGTAAAGCTGATTTGCCTTTATATCCATAAACGCGACTAGCTCTTTATGTAGCCAATCAGCCGTCCAGTCAGGCGCCTGATACGCTCCGTGTCCCCACACCGAGCCCACCTGCATACCGCCGATGCTTTGCCAGGCCTCTTGGCCTTTGTAAATTTGCTCTTGCTCGACTATTATTTTGCCGTTTTTATCGGCGAAACTCACCACCGGCGGCGCTTCGCGGTAAACCTCTACGCCGTAATAGCCGAGTATCCCGAAGGCGATAGTAACGACTGCTACCAGCGCCCACCAATACTTCTTGTATTCACGCATACTTTTCTCCTTTGTGATGTGAAGATTCGGGCGATAGTTTATCCAAAACGCGAATTTAATCGAATGATTTGCGTCAATAAAAGGATAAAATCTGTCCTTAAAATATTGCTTATTTTAAAAATGTATAATTACGAAAATATATTTTGGGGGATTTTATGCTTAAATTCGAGATTGTTTATAAATTTTGCCTGGTTTGCGCGCTGATCTTGGGGCTTAGTTTGCTCGCGTTTTCGGGACTAAATTTCGCGCTCGGAGAGTACGGCGAGTTTTGGATGAGCGCGCATAAATTTGCAGGCTTTTTGGTTGCGCTCGCAGCGCTTTTGCACGTGATAAATCGCAAGAAAAAGCTCATTAAACTCGCAAATGAATTTACGGACGTCGTCACTCGCCGCAAAAATCCCAGCATGTGCAACATGGACCGCATCATCGCCTCACTAGAGCCATACAGCATAACTGAAATTTCGCAAAAACTAGGCTTTGACGAGGCCGAGTTTTGCCGCACTTTGCGCGAAAACGGCGTCAAATTTAACGGCGCCGATCAAACCCTTCGCCAAATCGCTTTTTTAAACGACGAAAAGATATTTTTCGTGCTAGTCCTCATCGTTGAGGCAAAATTTGGCAAGAGATTTTGCGGCGCCCTTAAATTTAAGGGCGCTAAATTTAACGGCATCAAAAAAGCGGCTTAAGCTCGGCCGCAAGCGACGCAGGGGGTTAAATTTGCATTTTTGAAAGGACTCAAATTTTAAAAATAACCGAAATTGTAATCATAACTTTTAACGTTTTACTTTTTGGCGGGATTGTTTGGACGATATTAATCCGATTTCTACCGCTCGTGAGAATGCGTACATCAGTTGTGCTTGCCAAATAAACGACATTGGGCATTTGCGTTTTTGTGAGATTTAAAAAGTAAATATTAAACTTGGCATAAAAATTAGCTACTAAAGGCTACTTTAAAATAACTTTTGGGAGCAATTTGGCTCCCAAATTAATTTTTTAAAGTGGATTTTTTAAATACCAAATCTCGTCGAATTTTTCAATCACAAATTTACGAGCTCTCTCTCCGCTTGCAAATTTTATTTCAATTACAAGCTCGGCATGCTTATGGTCTATCATGTTTATTTTATAAACAGAGGCATCAAGTATCTTATCTGATTTATTATTTTCTAGCTCTTTTTCTATTTTTTTGGCTATTTTATCTTGCTCGTCTTTGCTATCGGTCTTAACTAAAAACGCCATATCGACTGGGTTATTTTTGATAGTTTTTACGACTTTTTCACCTAATTCCTCAGGCGTTTTTGCCTTGTCGCTTCCGCAACCGATCAGGATGAATGCACCCAAAACCAATAAAAATAAAATCTTTTTCATTTTTTCTCCTGTTAATAAATTTGTATAAAATTTTATCGTTTTTTTTGTAAAGTCAAGCTTGCTTCATTTGAACTGTAGATGGTTGCATTTGCTTGACAGAACCGATATCAATAACCTTATCAAAAATAAATTTAAGCTCCTCTTGGTGCGTAATCATGAGTACGCCAAGACTCGGAAAGTCGCGCTTGAGATTAGCAAGGAGCTCTTTAGCCAGTGCGCTATCAAGCGCCGATGTCGCCTCATCAAGCAGTAAAAACGCAGGCTGCATAAAATAAACCCTCGCAAACGCAAGCCTTTGCGCCTCGCCTCCGCTTAAAATCTTGCCCCAATCTTTGATCTCGTCTAGCTCGGGAATAAATTTCTCCAGCCGTACTCGCCTTAAAATATCGGTAAAATCGGCGTCTACGCCTTGCAAATCGCTAGGATACGCAATAAGCCGCCTTAGGCTCATGCACGCTAAAAACGGCTTTTGCGGCACGCTCATCGTCCCGTGCGGCACGCAAACCTCTCCCGAGCCGTGATCCCAGATGCCTGCGATATACCTAAACACGCTGCTTTTACCAGTCCCGCTAGCGCCGCGCAGTAGCGTCCATTCGCCGCTTTTTACGTTTAAATTTAGCCCACAAACCAGCCTTTGGCCGCTTGGAGTAAAAATTTGCAAATTTGAGCATTTTAGCTCATTTCGTTCGCAGCTCTCGTCAAATTTAACGCTTTTAAATTTATCCTGCGTCAAATTTGCCACCTTTACCTTTGCGGATTCGTTCGTGCCGTCAAGATCGCTGTTTTGCTCTCTAAATTTAGCGTCAAATTTGACCTTAGAGTCCGCCGCCTGCGCGATATCGATGAATTTATACACGCGCTCCACGCTCGCAGCCCACTCCATGATCTGTTTATAATAATCCATAAACCACGCAAAGCCGTCCTGCACGCTGTAAAACGCCGAGCGTGCCCGCATCATATCACCAAAGCTCATCGCGTGCGCGAAATAAAGCGGCAAGCAGGCGAAAATCGGGATGAGATTCGTGACCTTTAGGTAGCTTGCCGAAAAGCACTCGAGGCCAAACTCGGTGTTCATGATGACGCGCCAGTTGCGCACTACCTCGCCAAAACTCGCTCTAAAGCGCGATTTTTCAGCGCGCGCACCCTTCATCAGCGCGACGGCTTCGGCATTTTCGCGGGTGATTAGTAGATTTGCGCGGTAGTCGGCCTCAACCTGCTGCTTTTCGTAGTTTAGACGCTTTAGGCTACGGCCGATGAGGTGCGTGATAAGCGAGCTAAAAAGCGTATAAACGAGCGCGACGTAGACCAAAAATCCCTCCAGCGCAAACTCGCGCCCAAACGCGCTAAAGCGCAGTACTTTTGATGCTTCCCAGAGGATAAAGGTAAAAGCAAAAAGCTTGGAGAGGTTGTAAACCATGGATTTTATGAGATTTACGCTTTTATCGGCGAGCAGGAGGCTATCCTCGGCGATACGCTGGTCCGGGTTATCAAAGCCCGCGGCGCCGGACAAGCGGTAAAAATTTGCGTTTTTTAGCCATAAATTTTCCATCTTTTGGCTTAGGCTTTCGCGCCATGAGATCACGAGCAGCTTTTTAAACCAGTTTCCTATCACGATAAAAAACACGATAATCGCGGTATAGACGAGAAACTCGCCCATAAGCGGGAGCATGAGATCTTTTTGAAATTTCTCGATCGCGTCGTAAAATTTTTTATCCCATGCGTTCATGAGCGTCGCAACCTTGACGATGGCTAGACTAGCTCCCAGCGTCACGGTCAGCATCGTCCACGCCCCCAGCGAGCGCTTGCCCGTCCAAAACCAACCCGCGATGATGAAAAATTTCTTTAAAATCTGCAAATTTAGCCTCTTTTGTTTGGTTTTTGCTCTTTACAGCGAGCCTTTTTTGCGGCGCGAATTTTAACCTAAATTTAGCCCGCATTGAGCAAATTTATCCGCTCTGCCCTTTCGCGCCAAATTTACGTCCGCCCCGCTAGGAAAAGCGAAGCGGCGCTTTTACTCGCCGCTTTAAAAAGCAAAATTTCACGCAAATTTAGCCCGCCAAAGCCATTTAATACGTATAGTTAAACGTCAGCGTGAAATTTCGCGGATCGCCGTAGAAGTTGTTCATGCCGGCGGTTCTGTTTTGCGTATTCATAAAATACTTTTTGTCGGTTATGTTTTTGACCGCGAGTCCGAGGCTGAAATTTTTGTTGAAAAAGTAGTTCACGTTCGCGTCCCAAAGTGCATAGGCTTTTTGTACCGGCGCTACGTAGGCTACGTTTTGATAAAAGCCCGAAGTCGCGCTCTGCCATCTCACTCCGGTACCAAAGCTCAGCTTTTGACTGCTTGAAAAAGGAATCTCGTAGCTGGTGTAAATTTTAAACAAATGCTTAGGTACGTAAGATTTTGCGTTCGCGCCTTTGTCGTAGTTTACATTTGTAGAGGTCTTTTTCTCGCTTTTCATATAGACGCTTTTGTTAAACGTATAGCCGGCAAAGAGGTTCCATCTATCCGTTAGCGCGCCTGAAATTTCAAGGTCTAGGCCGCGACTTCGCACCTTACCCTCAGCGATGCTGTTGGCGGTATTTAGCGGATCTTGGATGGCTCTGTTTTCTTGTACGACCTGAAATAGCGCTACGGCCGTGTTTAGCGCACCGTCAAAGTACTCTGATTTTACGCCCGTTTCTACGTTGTAGCCAACGATCGGCTTTAGGATATTTTTGTTCGCGTCCGTCGCGCTTTGAGGTTTAAATATCTCGGCGTAGCTAAGGTACCAGCTGTGATTTTTGGCAAAATCCCATGTTAGTCCCGCATAAGGCGCGAAGTGATTTTTGGTTAGATCTAGCGTCTTTTTGCTCGTATGATTTTTGAGATCGTCCCACTTTTTGTCGTATTTTACGCTGGTAAATCTACCCCCTAATAGCAAGTGCCAATCATCGGTAAAGTTATATCTAGTGCCGATACCAAATGCTCGCTGGTAAATTTTAGTCGTGTATAGATCGTCATCCGTTATCGTGCTACCGTTCCAGTTGGGCTCGGCTATGGCGCCGCCGTTCCAGTTATATAGCCCGATACCAAGCGAACCTAGGCTAGCGTTTGGCGCCCATTTGTCGTGGCGGGTAAATTTCTCGCAGGAGAGCGAGCCGTTTACGAAAAACTCGTGCTTACGCCCGAAAAGCCCGTATTTGCCGTCCGCGCCAATTTGCAAATTTACCTCGTCCGATTCGTTATCGTATTTTCTAAATCTTACGTTGTGCGTCGGTCTTGCGATCGCGACATTATATGGGTTTGTGCCGCCCATCGCACCGAATTTAAACATGCCTTCGCTTTTAGTGTAGTTTAGTTTGGCGTAGATTCTCGTATCGTCGCTAAGCTGATGCGAAAGCTCGGTAAAGGCGTTAAATTTCTCGTATTCGCTTTTATCCCAGTTCGAGCCGAAGTAGCTTTTGCGGCTCAAATTTAAAAGATTACCGCTCGCATAGCTAGCTGGTACGCCGTAGATGTCGTAGACGCCGATCGTTCTTTGCCAGATGAGGCCGGTAGTTAGCATCGTTTTATCCGTGAGATCAAACTCAAACGTACTGCCCAGCGCCTCCCGGTGACCGTTTTTGTGGTTTTTAAACGAGCCGGTTTTATTTAGGATTCCGATTAGCCTGCCGCGGATCGTACCGTCTTTGTTTAGCGCGTCGGTGATGTCAAACGAGCCTCTGTAGTTGTTCCAGCTGCCCATACTTAGCCCTAGATTTATGCCAAGCTCGTCGTCGGGGCGCTTGCGGACTAGATTTACAGTGCCGCCGGGCTCGCCGTTACTCTGCGTAAGACCCGCTACGCCGCGTAGTACCTCGACGCGGTCGTAAAACTCGAGATCCGTAAATTCTTTTGAAAATCCAAGCGTGCCTTGAGCCGTGATGGATACCGAGGATGCGACTCCGTCTTCTTGGATATTGTCGATATTAAATCCTCTCGAGACGATGCGGTCGCGACCGCTATCGCGATAGAGCGTGATGCCGCTCGCGTAGTTCATCGCCGTATCGACGTCTTTTAAATTTAGGTCTTTGATAAGCTGATTTGAGACGACGGATACCGACTGGGGCGTCTGGCGTATGCTTAGATTTAGTCCGGTTGCGGTGCTCATATTTCCCGTCGTATACGAGCCCGTTCCCTCGGTCATGGATAGATCGGCCTTACCGTATGCGGTCACCTCGCCGAGATTTGCGTCGACGGCGTAAAGCGAGCAAGCAAGGCAGATGGATAAGCCTATAAATTTGCAATGAGCGTTCAAAATTTTCTCCTTAATATTGATAATGATTAGGCGAATTATATATAAAAAATTTAAGAGAAAATAAAGAGCAAACAAGCGCTAAATCAGTAAAAATGCAGATTAAATTTGAGCGGATAAATTTGGTATTTTAGGTGAAATTTGAATAAAAGCGAAGCTAAATTCGAGTTAA
>CAUPYN010000015.1:0-18839 GCA_963515575.1 uncultured Campylobacter sp. | reverse complement strand
ATCTTGCAAACGCACAAAAAGGCGCTTTGCGTGGCTGATTTTTGGCGAATTTTGCTTTTACAAAACGGCTTAAAGATGTATTTTAGTGATATTTTCGCGCATCCGACCGATTTAGCGGACTCAAATATCCAAGCCGAGCGGGTACAAAGAGCGCAGGTAAAAGTCTCACCTCTAGCTCGTCTAAATAGCTTAAAATATGTCGCCGCAACGCGCTTTGAAGCGGCAATTTTGGGCTATGAGCGGATATTTAAAAGATAAGAAACTAAGCGATTATAAAGCTCAAAATTTATAAAATCAATAATTTTGAAGATTTATTAAATTTTCGCGCATCGATTAAAATTTGGAGAGAGAATGAAGGTTTTATTTATAATTTCGACCCTGCAAGCAGGCGGCGCCGAGCGCGTGATGAGCTTGCTGGCGAGCTATTTTGCGAAATTTCACGACGTAACGCTTTTAAAATTTGACACCAAACCGCCGTTTTACGAGCTAGACGAGAGGATAAAGCTGATAGATCTGCCTTTCCCGATGGTGAAAAAAGGCTTTTTCGCAAATTTAATAAGGCGCTTGAAAAAGTTTTTTTATCAGCGAAATTTGATCAAAAACGGCGGATTTGACGTCGTTATCTCCTCGATGGACAGCACCAATATCAACGTGATTTTGTCGAATTTATTTATCGGTAAGCCGCTTTTTATCAGCGAGCATTCAAGCGCCGATTTTTTCAAAGGGCGCGGTTGGCTGTTTTTGCGTCGCATGCTCTATCCGCTAGCTAGCGGACTCACGGTGCTTACGAAAGAGGACTACGAATACTATAGCTTCGTAAAAAATAAAACCGTGATGTACAATCCAATGTTTGAAGCCAAAAAACAAGGCTTGCCGAAGGAAAATATCATTCTTTTCGTCGGTCGTCTCATCTCGCTTAAAGGCTGCGATGTGTTTTTAAAGGCTATGAGCCTAGTCGATAAAGAGCTTTTAAAAGAGTGGAAAATCGTGATAGCGGGCGCTGGCGAAGAGAGGCAAAGGCTAGAGCTCATCGCGCACGAGCAACTGCATCTAAACGCCGAATTTGTCGGGCAAACAAGCGACGTCGCTTCGCTTTACGAAAGGGCTAAAATTTTAGTCTCAAGCTCCAAAACTGAGGGCTTGCCGAATGTTTTAATCGAGAGCGTATTTTTTAACTGCGCTAGGGTGGCGACTGCTACAAGCGGCGCAAAAGAGCTCATCGAGGACGGCAAGGACGGATTTTTAGTACCGATAGACGACGTAAAAGCGCTCGGAAGTAAAATCGAACTTTTAATGCGCGACGAGGAGCTTAGGCAAGAGCTGGTAAAAAACGCCAACGAGCGAAAAAACGCCTTTAAAACCGATCAAATTTATCAAAAGTGGATGGATTTTATCACGCAAAATATAAAGAACTAAAATGCTAAAAGTAAGCATAATAATCCCGACCTACAACCGCAAAGAGCTTTTTGAAGCCGCCCTAAAAAGCGCGCTGGCTCAAGACTACGAAAATAAAGAGATCATAATCAGCGACGATAACTCGAACGACGGTACGCGCGAGCTTGCGCAAAGTTACGTCGCTAAATTTGACAACGTAAAATACGTCTTAAACCAAACTTACGACCGCGGCCCAAACGGCAATAAAAACAACGGCTTTGATCACGCTAGCGGCGATGCTTTCGTGATACTAGACGACGATGACTTGCTGATAGAAGGCGCCATAAGCAAGATGGCGGCCGTGCTAGAGCAGGGGTATGCTAGCGTATGGGCGAACTGTTATTTTGAGATTGACGGCGAGCCGACGACGAAATTTTCGGGATTTGGACTGAGTAAAAGCGGGGAAATTTCGCCGCAGGACTACTACGACGGCAAGATAACGGGCGAGTTTTTGATAATGTTTCGCCGCGACGCCATCGGCCAGAGGCGCTTTGAAAAGGGGCTTTACGGTAGCGAAAATACGCTTTGGATATATCTTTTTGACCTTCCTGCTTACTATCTGCACGATGCGGTGCGTATTTACCGCTTTCACCGCAGCGACAGCGTCACGATAAACTCGTTTAAACGTCCGCTTTGCATAATGAAAGGCTACGCGATGACTGCGGAGCTTATTTTACAAAAGATCGCCGAGAAAAACGCGCAAGCTAGCGTAAACGGAGCAAATTCGGCCGAGCCTAAATTTCGCGTAAACGATGCTCATATCGCGATCCTATATAAAATGGCGGCATACTATGCAAAATTTGGCGGCGAATACAAAAAAATGTACGAATATCTTTTTAAAAGCCTCAAATTTAAATTTACAAAAGAAGCGCTGGCGATGCTGATTTTAAGCCCGTTTCCAAAGTCTATGATTTTATTTTTAACTAAAATTCGCGTTTGGATATACAAAAAAACGCACGGCGAATGAAAAAATTAGCCGTTTTTCTCTACTCGATGGGGCCGGGCGGCGCGGAGCGCGTGGTTTCAAATTTGCTCCCGGCTCTGTGCGAAAAATACGAAGTTCATCTCGTTTTGATGAGCGACGTCGTAGCCTACGAGATACCAAGCGCGGTTAAAATTCACTTCCTTGAGCGCTCAGATCCGTATGAGAGCGGCGTAAAAAAGCTATTTCGTTTGGGGCTTTTGTTTCCGTTTCTAGCCTTAAACTATAAAAAACTTTGCGACGATTTGGGCATTGACTTGCATTTTGTCTTAATGAACCGTCCTTGTTATATCGCGCTTTTGGCAAGGATCGCCGGAGTAAAAGGGCGGATGGTGATAAGCGAGCGTAGCTGTCCGTCGGTCATCTATAAAAGCGGCCTTAGCGGATTTGCCAATAGAATTTTGGTTAAGGCGCTGTATCCAAAAGCCGATCTTATCCTAGCTAACGCGCAGGGAAACGCCGATGATCTCGTGCGAAATTTCGGCTGTGACAGGGAAAAGACGAAGGTACTATATAACGCGGTCGATTTAGCGGCGATAAAAACTCTTGCCGATGAGCCGTTAGAGGCTAAATTTAAGCCCTTTTTTTTAAATATCGGACGGCTTGATAGCGGTAAAAATCAAGCGATGCTAATAAGAATAATCGCAAATTTAAACGACGAGCGCGCGACGCTTGGAATTTTAGGCAAGGGGCCTTTGCAAAGTGAGCTTCAAAATTTGATCAACGAGCTTGGCGCGAGCTCGCGCGTAAAGCTGCTAGGCACGGATAAAAATCCGTTTAAATTTATCAAAAACGCGCAGTGTTTCGTCTGTGCTTCGCGGTTTGAGGGCTTTTCAAACGTGCTTTTAGAGGCGCTTGCTTGCGAGAGATTTATCGTCTCTACCGATCATAAAAGCGGCGCTAGAGAGCTTCTTGGCGACGATAAATACGGCATCCTCGTGCCAGTTGACGACGAAAAAGCGATGGAGTCGGCGATGAGGCGTGCGCTTGAGGATGAAAATTTGAGACGAGATTATGAAAAAAAGGCGTACGACCGTGTAATAAAATTTGATAAAAATGCCGTTGCAGCAGAGCTCATAGGATATTTAGAGGGTGAAAATGGCGAGTAAAATTTTGGAACTCTTGGATAAATTTAAATTTTCAAAACAGACTTGCTTTTTGATGCTTGCGGCGTTTGTTTTTAGCGTGGTTTGCAGGCTGTACTGGGTGTACTGGGCGGGCGAGTATCAGCACTTTTTCTGGAACGATCAGCTGATGATCAGCACGAACGACGGCTATGCCTTTGCCGAGGGCGCGCGCGACATGATAGCGGGCTTTCATCAGCCAAACGACCTTAGTTATTACGGCCGCTCGATGCCCACACTTACGTATTTTTTGTATCAAATTTTACCTTTTAGCTTTGAGAGCATTTTGCTTTATATGAGCGTGTTTTTTAGCTCGCTTATCGTTATTCCCGTGATTTTGATAGCCAAAGAGTACGAGATGCCAGGCATGGGCTTTGCGGCGGCGCTGCTAGCTAGTATCGCAAACAGTTACTATAACCGCACGATGGCGGGCTACTACGACACCGATATGCTCACGATCGTGCTACCTGCGTTTAGCGTCTGGGCGATGATACGCCTGGCGCAGAAAAAAAATGTAAACGACCTCATTTTTATCCCGATTTTTATCCTGATAAACGACTGGTGGTATCCGAGCTCGTACTCGCTAAATTTTGCGATGCTGGGCGCATTTTTGCTCTACACTTTGGTTTTTGATAGGAAAAACGCGCTAAATTACGAGGCGGCTATTTTGATGATAGTCGCACTTACGTATATTGATTTTTACGCTAAAAGCGCGCTTGCCGTCGCGCTTTATCTAGCGATGAGATTTCGTCCGCAGATCTGGGACAGGCGCGTCGTAGCCGCGTGCCTAGCTCTTGTCGTAGGTTTGCTTGGCTTTAGCGGCGGGCTAAATCAAATTTTATTTCAGCTTAAATTTTACGTATTTCGCGGGGTTTCGGAGAGTAGCGAGCCGGTTTTTCATTTTTATAACGTAAATAAAACGATAATGGAAATGGATGATTTTTCGTTTGAGTTTAACTCGATAAACGCCTTTGCCAAGCGTATCAGCGGGCATATCGTTACTTTTGCTTTATCGCTCGTAGGAGTCGCGGCGCTTTGTCTTAAATTTCGCTCCTTTTTCCTCGCGCTCCCGATGCTGGCGCTCGGGTTTTTAGCGCTAAAAGGCGGGCTTAGATTTACTATTTACTCTGTGCCCGTGATGGCGATAGGGTTTGGATATTTTGCGGCGCTTTGCGTGAATTTTTTCAAAAAAGATAAAATTTTAGACAAATTTTGTACTGTTTGTTTAGCGGCGTTTTTTGCGTTTTTCTTTTTGTATTTTGATAAATACTACAGCCTCTTGCACGGCAAATCTCCCGTTTTTGCTCCAAATTTTGACGGCGAGGCGAGCTTTGGCGTATATCTAGCCACGTTTGCGGCTGCGGCGCTTATCTGCGGGGCGGCTTATTTTATGGTCTCAGGCCTAAACTCGCTCAAAAAGCACGCGCTTTTAGAAAAAATTTGCGTCTTTTGTATCGCTGCGCTTTCTTTGATGCCTTGCTTAGAGCATATTTACGGCTACAAAGTCGGCACTGTCTTTGCCAAAAGCGAGGTCGAGAGCCTAGATAAACTACACAAAATCGCGGGGCGCGAGGACTACGTGCTAGCGTGGTGGGACTACGGCTATCCGATCCGCTACTACGCGGACGTCAAGACCCTCATTGACGGCGGCAAGCACCTAGGCAGGGATAACTTCGCCGTGAGCTTCGCGCTAGCGGCTAATCAACGCATGTCGGCAAATATGGCACGCCTAGAAGTCGAATACACCGAGCGAAATTTCAGCGAGAGATTTGGATTAAATTTGAACCAAATGATGAAGGACTACAACGCCACGAGCGTAAATTCTTTTTTGTATTCGCTAAACGACAAGGACTTCCGCCCGCCGAAAAAAACGCGTGAGATTTACTATTATCTGCCCGATTCCATGCTTGATATTTTTAACGCGGTTTTGCGCTTTTCAAACCTCGATCTAAACAGCGGCGAGGAGTATGGAGCGATATTTTATCCGGGCAAACCTTACTCGGTGGACGGCGATACGATAAATATCGGCGGAGGGTTTAGCGTATCGGGCGATGCGTCTAAAGTCTATCTCGGCGAGCGCGAAATACCCGTAAATACTTACTTTGAAACAAGCTACGACGAGAAAGACAAGCTAGTCGTCAAAAAGCACGAGATGAACGCGGACGGTAAAATTTATCTCATTTTTATGAAGGATTACAGGCGGTTTTTGGTGCTTGACGAAGCGGTGCTAAACTCGGCGTACATACAGCTTTTCGTGCTCGAAAACTACGACAAAGAGCTCTTTGAGCCGGTCGTTTTAAACGGTGCGGTTAAAATTTATAGGTTGTTAAGATGAGGGCGCAAAATTTAAAGGAAAATTTTAAAAATGGCTAAATTTGGATTTTTGAGTCACGCCGATATGAGCATTTATTTCTTTCGCGCGCCGATCATGCGCGAGCTAAAGCGGCTCGGTCACGAGGTGTTCGCTATCGCGCCAAAGGGTGACTACACGGATAGGCTAAAAAGCGAGTTTAACTGCGTGACATACGAGCTTGACCGCGCGAGCCTAAATCCTCTAATCGTGCTTGAAAACTCAAAAAAGCTCACCGATATCTTGCGCGGGCTAAATTTGGATTTGCTACAAACCTCAGCGCACAAATCAAACGTGTTTGGTACATTTGCGGCTAAAAAAGCAGGCATAAAGCGCGTGATAAATTTGGTCGAGGGGCTTGGCAGCTTTTATATCGATAACGACTTAAAAACCCGTCTAGTACGTGCTGCGATCGAGACGCTTTATAAAAAAGCGCTAAATATGAGCGACGGCTGCGTGTTCGTAAACGAGGCCGATCCCGCGTATTTTTTGAGCCGCGGTCTGATAGCTGAAGAGAAAATTTTTAAGATAAAAAGCGTGGGCGTGGATACGCTCAAATTTGACGAAAATAGCGTACCGGCCGCAAATTTGGGCGAAGATCTGCGCGGCAAAAAGATAGTGCTGATGATAGCGCGCGCGATGTGGCACAAGGGCGTGCGCGAGTTTTACGAGGCGGCCGAGCTTTTGCGCGGGCGCGAGGACTGCGCGTTTGTATTTGCGGGCGAAGGATTTGAAGGAAACAAAAGCACAGCCGACGCGAAGTTTTTAAAGGGCGGCGCCGTGCGGTATCTGGGCGCTAGAGACGATGTGCCGGGGCTTTTAAAGGCTAGCTATCTGCTTGCGCTTCCAAGCTACAAAGAGGGCTTTCCGCGCACGGTTTTAGAGGCGATGAGTATGGGTAGGCCGGTCGTTGCTAGCGACGTAGCGGGCTGCAACGAGGCCGTAACGAACGGCTTTAACGGCCTGCTTTGCGAGGTAAAAAGCTCCGCCGATCTAGCCGCAAAGATAGAAATTTTACTAAACGACGAAAATTTGGCCGCACAGATGGGGCGAAACGGGCGGGAGCTTGCCGTGCGAGAGTTTGACGAGCGAGCGGTCGCGCGAAAATATATAGAAATTTATAGGAAATTTATCGATGTATAGGGCGTTTTTTAAGAGATTACTGGATATTTGCGGCGCGATTTTTTTGATCGTGCTGACGTTGCCGATTATGGCGGTCGTCGCGATTTTGATATATTTTAAGGTTAGCCGTGACGTCATTTTTACGCAGGCGCGCCCGGGGTTGCACGCTAAAATCTTTAAAATTTACAAATTTAAAACGATGAGCGACGAGCGCGGTGCGGACGGCGAGCTGCTGCCCGACGAGATGCGCCTAAGCGGCGTCGGCAAGACCATCCGCAGCCTCAGCCTTGATGAGCTACCGCAGCTTTTTAACGTGCTAAAGGGCGATATGAGCTTCATCGGGCCGCGTCCGCTTTTGGTTGAGTACCTGCCTCTTTATGACGCTGAGCAGGCGACCCGCCACGACGTGAGGCCCGGCATCACGGGTTTAGCGCAGGTAAACGGTCGCAACGCGATCAGCTGGGCGGAGAAGTTTAAATTTGACGCGAGATACGTTCGCGAGCTTAGCTTTGCACTGGACGTTAAAATCGCGATTTTAACGGTGCAAAAGGTGCTAAAACGAAGCGGCGTGAGTAAAGAGGGCATGGCTACGACGGAGAAATTTAATGGCCGCAACTAAAATTTACGTTTACGGCTTTAGCGGGCACGGAGCGGTCGTGGCAGACGTGGCTAGAGCGTGCGGATACGGCGAGGTCGTGTTTTTAGACGACTCCAAATTTGACGGCAAAAACGTGTTCAAATTTGACACGAGTCTGGAAAAAGCGGACGTGATCGTGGCTATCGGAGATAATAAAATCAGACGAATCCTGCAAGAAAGAGTAAAAAACGCCGGTTTTGTCTTAGTAAATTTGATCCATCCAAGTGCGGTAGTAAGCAAGAGCGCGCAAATAGGCGAGGGCGCGGTCGTGATGCCAAATGCCGTCATAAACGCGCGCGCTGTAATAGGCGAGGGTGCGATAATAAACACGGGCGCGATCATCGAGCACGACTGCGAGATCGGCGATTTTGCCCACGTTAGCCCAAACGCGGCGCTAGCAGGCGGCGTGATAGTGGGGCAAAATACCCACGTAGGCATAGGATCTTGCGCTATACAGTGCGTAAAAATCGGCGCAAACTGCATAATCGGAGCGGGCAGCGTCGTAGTAAGAGATATCGCAGACGGTAGCGTCGCCTACGGCAATCCGGCTAAAGTTAGGCGAAATTTAAGCTAAATTTGAGCGCTAAATGCCGCTCGTCAAATTTACGCCCGTAGCGACAAAGGTCGGCACAGGCAAAATAGATAAAGTATCCCGCGAGGCGTCAAATTTGCAGTTTTAAAATATATTTTGGCGCAAAATTTAATAAAATCCCCATTTTCTACGGCCTAAAAGCAAATTTAAACGAGTTTTTATAAAAATATTTAGATTTTAAGTGCTACAATGCGTAAATTTCTTTAAGGAATAATAATGCAAAGAATTTTCCTAAGTCCGCCGTACATGAGCGGCAAAGAGCAAGAGTATATAAACGAGGTCTTTAAGAGCAACTATATCGCGCCTCTTGGCGAATACGTGAATAAATTTGAAGCAAGCGTCTCAAGCTACGCGGGCGTGCCCGATGCTTTGGCGCTAAATTCCGGCACGTCGGCGATCCATTTGGCGCTAAGAGTGCTTGGTATCGGCGCGGGGGACGTAGTGCTAGCCTCTACGTTTACCTTTATGGCGTCCGTTAGCCCGATACTTTATCAAGGCGCTACGCCTGTTTTCGTAGATAGCGACGAAAGCTGGAATCTAAGCCCCGAGCTACTAAAAAAGGCGATCGCAAACTCGCCTAAAAAGCCAAAAGCGCTCGTCGTCACGCACCTTTACGGTCAGGCGGCAAAGATGAAAGAGATCTGCGAGATCTGCGAGCGGGAAAATATCGCCGTCGTCGAAGATGCAGCCGAGGCGCTGGGCGGATTTTTGAACGGCAAAGCGCTGGGTACATTTGGACGACTTGGCGCGTATAGCTTTAACGGCAACAAAATCATCACCACAAGCGGCGGCGGCATGCTAGTGGGCGAAAAAGAGCTCGTCGAGAAGGCGAGATTTTACAGTACGCAAGCTAGAGAGCCGTTTTTACACTACGAGCACAAAGACTACGGCTACAACTACCGCCTGAGCAACGTCCTAGGCGCGATCGGAACGGCACAGATGGAGGTGCTTGAGCAGCGCGTGATAAAAAAACGAGAAATTTTTGAAAAATATCAAAAAGAGCTTCCTGAGCTTGAGTTTATGCCAGAGATTGCAAATTCTCGCGGCAACCGCTGGCTAACGACCGCGCTGTTTAAAGAAAAAGGCGCGCACTTGCGCGTGATAGACGCACTAGCTAAAGAAAACATAGAAAGCCGTCCTCTTTGGAAGCCGATGCATATGCAGCCGGTGTTTAAAGGGGCACTAGCGTTTACGGACGGGACTAGCGAGGAGATGTTTGCGCGCGGTATCTGCCTGCCTAGCGGCGCTGCGATGGGGGACGAGGAGTTTGCGCGAGTGGTAAAAATCGTAAAGGAAAATTTATAAATGTTTAAAGCGACGAAGCTAAAGCGGCTTGCGTTTTTTCTAACCTTTGACATCGCGATATTTGCAGCGTCGTTTTATCTGGCGTATTTGCTTAGATTTAGCGGCGTGCTGCCTGATTATTTTAGAGGCGGGCTGGTCGCGGGCTGCGCTACGATGGTGGTTTTAAAGCTATTTTTCATGTGGCTTTTTAAAATTTACAAGGTGCCGTGGAGATTTTTTGGACTAAACGAAGCGAGGAAAATTTTCCTCATTCATCTTTGCGCGATCGTTTGCTTTTGGATCGTTTATTTTGCGGCGCCTAGTCTTTTTAACCCGTTCCCGCGAAGCGTGATTTTTATCGACGCCGTTATCTCGTGCCTGCTAATCGGAAATTTAAGGATCGCCAAGCGCATGTTTTTAGACTTTTCTAAAAAGCCGCACACGGGCGAGCCTTGCGTCGTTATCGGCGCTACGTCAAAGGCGCTACATGTTTTAAAGGGGCTTAGGCAGGGCTATATCGATCTATATGCCGTGGGCGTGGTAGACGGCAGGAGCGATCTAGTCGGCACTTACTGCGACGGATTTTTGGTGCAGCCAAAGAGCGAAATTGCAAATTTGATCAAAGAATACAACGTAAAAACCGCCATTATCGCGCTTGCGCTAGGTCAAGACGAGCTAGCCGAGCTTTTTGACGAGCTTACGGCTTACGGTATCCGTGATATCAAGATTTTTTCTATGTTTGGTACCGGTAAGGACGCCATCAAGGATATCTCGATCGAGGATCTGCTAGCTAGAAAGCCAAAAGACCTAGACAGCAGCGCGGTGGAGAAATTTTTAGGCGGTAAAGTCGTTTTAGTCACTGGAGCCGGCGGTAGTATCGGTAGCGAAATTTGCAAGCAGTGCCTCAAATTTGGCGTTAGCAAGCTAATCATGATCGATCACAGCGAGTTTAATCTCTATAAAATCGGCGAGATAACCCACAGCGACAAAACCGTGAGCAAGATGATAAATATCGTAAACGAAGCAGATTTGCGCGCGGTTTTTGAGGAGTTTAGGCCGCAGATTGCGATCCATGCCGCAGCCTATAAGCACGTGCCGCTTTGCGAAGCAAACCCTAAAGCAGCAGTCGTAAATAACATAATCGGCACCAAAATTTTGATCGATTTATCTATCGAATACGGCGTTAGCAAGGTCGTGATGATCTCATCTGATAAGGCCGTGCGCCCGACAAACATCATGGGCGCGACCAAGCGCGTGTGCGAGCTTTACGCGCTAAACTCAAATTTACCTGCTAAAACTGAAATCGTCGCGGTGCGCTTCGGTAACGTTCTAGGCTCTAGCGGTAGCGTAATACCGAAATTTAAAGAACAAATCGAAAATAATAAACCGCTAACCGTCACGCACCCTGATATCACGAGGTACTTTATGCTGGTTTCCGAGGCCTGTCAGCTCGTGCTTCAGGCTGCTTCAATCGCAAAAGGCGGTGAACTTTTCGTGCTTGATATGGGCGAGCCGATAAAGATCGCCGATCTAGCTAAAAAGATGCTGATTTTATCAAACAAAGAGCACCTTGGCGTTGAATTTGTCGGCCTTCGTCCGGGCGAGAAGCTTTACGAGGAGCTTTTAATCAACAAAGACGACGTAAAAACCGAGTTTCAGTCTATTTTCGTGACGCACTCGGGCGAATACGACCTAGCTAAACTAAACGAACAAATCGAAAATTTAACGCACGCGGACGACGTCGCGGCAGCGCTCAAAGAGATCGTACCGGAGTTTAATCACGCGCTAAATAAGGAATAAATTTGACGCTGCAAGATATACAGAGGTTTTCGGAGTTAAGATATAAGGCTAGAGCCTATATATGCTATCTTTTTAGTAAAAATTTACCAAACAGGCTGCCGGGGGTAAATGCCGAGTTGATAAAAAGCGGCTTTGATAAAATGGCGCACGAGATAGAGGGCTTTGACGCGTTTTACATACTTGACGCAAACGGCGTGCAAATAGGCGACGCCGTGAGCCTAAACGAGAAATACAAAGCCGGCAGCGGCGAAAACTGTAGCAATAAGTCTTATTATTACACCGCGGTGCGCGAAAAGCGCTGCGTGCTAAGCGACCCGTACCCGTCTTCGCTAACGGGCGAACTGTGCGTGACGGCATCCACTCCGATATATGACGACAAAGGGGAGTTAAAATTTGTCGCTTGTATCGACGTTTCGTTAGAAAATATCCTAACCATCGTCTCTCATGGCAAGCTAGAGAGCTACTTTGGCAAATTTCTTAAGGTCGTTTACGCCGCGTTTTCGGTCGCGCTTTTTACCATAGCCTTGTTTTTGTTTGCTGACGCGCTTAAAGGACTTTTGGCTAACGATCTTTTAAATATCGAAGTCGAAAAGATGTTTGAGCACACGATTGTGCTGACGCTGGCGCTTGCGATATTTGACCTGGTTAAAGCGATATTTGAAGAAGAGGTGCTAGGCAAAAGCAAGCGCGGCGAGGATATGGAAAACAAGACGATGATTAGATTTATCGGATCGATCATCATCGCGCTTGCGATCGAGGCCCTGATGCTCGTGTTTAAATTTGCCATCACGGCGCCGGACCACATCATAAACGCGATCTATCTCATCGGCGGCGTCGCGATATTGATGATCGCGCTTAGCATCTATCTTTTTGCTACCAAGCAAAGGAGCTTGCATTGATAGGTATTATCGACTACGGCGCGGGAAATTTAAGGAGCGTTTTAAACGCGTTTGAGAGTTTAAATTTAAAGGCGCGACTAGCGGTTCGCGGCGAGGAGCTGGGTAAATTTGATAAGATTATTTTGCCAGGAGTCGGGGCTTTTGGCGAAGCGATGCAAAAGCTAAAAGATAGAAATTTTATCCACGCTATAAAAGAGGCTGTAGCCGGTGGAAAGCCGTTTTTGGGCATTTGCCTGGGCATGCAGCTGCTTTTTGAGCAAAGCGAGGAGTTTGGCGTAAACGATGGTCTTGGGCTCGTAAAAGGACGAGTGGTTAAATTTGACCCGTCCAAATTTGACGCGCCGCTAAAGGTACCTCACACGGGGTGGAATACGATAAATTTTACCAAACAAACGCCGATAAATAAAGATCTGGCCGATAGCGAGTATTTGTATTTCGTGCACTCTTATCACGTAGTTTGCGAGGACGATGCGGCGCTTGGCTTTAGCGAATACGGCTATAAATTCGTAAGCGCGGTGCATAAAGATAATATTTGGGGCTTTCAGCCGCACCCCGAAAAGAGCCATGGGACGGGGCTAAAAATTTTACGAAATTTCGGAGAGATGTGATGGAAATTTTCCCTGCGATAGATTTAAAAGAGGGCAAAGCGGTTCGACTTTTTAAAGGCGAGATGAGTAGCGCCAAAATTTACTCGGACGCGCCGTGGGAGCTAGCTAAAAGATTTGAAGATATGGGCGCAAAGTGGCTTCACGTCGTCGATCTTGACGGGGCGTTTGCGGGTGAAGCGGTAAATCTAAAAACCGTAGAAAAGATCGCAAAAGCCGCAAATTTACAAATCCAAATCGGCGGCGGGATACGCGACGAAGCGCGCATCAAAAGCTACCTTGATAGCGGTATAACGCGCGTTATCTTGGGCTCGGTAGCGCTAAAGGATCCAAATTTTACTAAAGAAATGGCGCAAAAATACCGCGTCGCCGTCGGCATAGACGCTAAAGACGGTTTTGTCGCCGTGCAGGGCTGGGCGGAAGTGTCGCAGATGAGAGCGACCGAGCTAGCGACTAAATTTGCCGGAGCCGGAGTCGAAGCGATAATCTGCACCGACATCTCAAAAGACGGCACCCTTAGCGGCGTAAACGTTGAGTTTACCTCGCAAATCGCAAAAGCTAGCGGCATAAATACGGTCGCAAGCGGCGGCGTAAAAGATATAGAGGATATCAAGGCGCTAAAGCGCGCGGGAGACGTTTACGGCGCGATTGTAGGCAAGGCGTACTACGAAGGGACGCTTGATCTAAAAGAGGCCTTTAAGCTGGGCCGATAAATTTTTAAAGTAAATTTAAATATAAAATTTGCTAGAATTGGACATTTTTTAAAAAAGGATGCGATTGTGAAAATACTAGTAGTCGACGACAGCTCTACTATGAGAAGAATTATAAAAAACACCCTACAAAGGCTCGGGCATCAAGAAATTTTAGAGGCCGAGCACGGAGTCGAAGCATGGCAAATTTTGGGTCAGCACAGCGATATAAACGTGCTTATCACCGACTGGAATATGCCTGAAATGAACGGCCTTGAGCTCGTAAAAAAGGTCCGCGCCGAGGCAAAATACGTCGATATGCCTATCATCATGGTAACGACCGAGGGCGGTAAAGCCGAGGTCATCACCGCGCTAAAAGCAGGCGTCAATAACTACATCGTAAAGCCGTTTACGCCGCAAGTTTTAAAAGAAAAACTTGAAGACGTCTTAGGCTAAAAGAGCGCAAATTTGAAAGACAAATTTTACGAGCTTGAAGTTCTTTGTTCGCAGGAGCTTCGCGAGCTTTTCGAAGATCTAGTTTTTTCTTTGGGCGTTACTTGCACGCAGGAGACTACGGGCGGGTTTATCATCCGAGACGAAGACGAGCTAGACGAAGTGGAATTTGGTCTGCGAGAATACGCAAAATCTCTGCAAAATGCGCTTGGCCGCGAGATCGAATTTAAGATAATAAAAAGCCAAAAAGAAAATAAAGACTGGCTAAACGAATATAAAAAAAATGTAAGACCGATAGAGATCGGCAAATTTTACATTCATCCAAGTTGGGAAGAGTCTAAAGACGGGTTTGAAAACATCATCATCGACCCCGCGCTTGCCTTTGGCTCGGGTCACCACGAGAGCACGAGCGCTTGCATAGAGTATCTGCAAAAATACGCCGCGAACGGTATGAGTGCGCTTGACGTGGGTTGCGGAAGCGGGATACTAAGTATCGCTCTAGCAAAGCTAGGATGCGTCACGGATGCCTGCGATACTGACGAGCAAGCAGTGCAAAGTTCGCAGAAAAACGCCGAGCTAAACGGAGTTAAATTTAATCAAATTTGGACCGGTTCGGTGGCGAATTTGGATAAAAAATACAACATCGCCGTAGCAAACATAATCGCTGACGTGATACTAATGCTAAAAAATGATTTAATAAATTTGCTAAAAGAGGGCTCATATCTCGTTTTAGCAGGCGTTTTGGATAAATACGAAACGCGAATTTTAGAGGCTTTTGCGTCGCTCAAACTAGTGGAAAGTCAAACCAAAAACGAGTGGAAAAGCTTCGTATTTCAAAAAGCTTAAAATAATTTAAGGAACATAATGGATAACAGAAAAAACGATGATAAAAATTTAAATAACGGCGGAAACGGCTTTTTTAATAAAAATCCGATTATGATTTTTGCGATTTTCGCAGTAGTCGTCGTGCTAGTGTTTAAGGGGCTAAACGGCGACGTAGACGGTATGCCGATAACCGGACAAAGCGCGGTAACTGCTAAAAATTTATCGTATTCGGATATAAAAGAGATGATAAAAAACAAGCAAGTCGCAAAGGTCGGTATCTCTGAAACCTCGATAAAAGCCGTTGATAACGGCGGTGCAGTCTATACGGCAAAGAGAGTAGGCGACTCTACCTTGGTTCCTCTTTTAGAGGAGCAAAAGATCCCTTACGGAGCGTATAGCGAGACGAATTGGTTCACCGAGATGATTTTCTCGTGGGTGCTTCCTATTTTTATTTTCTTTGGAATTTGGATGTTTTTGGCTAGCCGTATGCAGCGAAACATGGGTAGCGGTATCCTTGGGATGGGAAGCTCTAAAAAGCTCGTAAACTCGGAAAAACCGAAGGTTAAATTTACCGACGTAGCGGGGGTACAAGAGGCTAAAGAGGAAGTCAAGGAAATCGTGGATTTTCTAAAGCATCCGGATAGATATATAAATTTGGGCGCAAAAATCCCAAAAGGCGTGCTTTTGGTTGGACCTCCGGGTACGGGTAAAACCTTGCTGGCAAAAGCCGTCGCAGGCGAAGCGGATGTGCCGTTTTTCTCGGTTTCGGGATCAAGCTTTATCGAGATGTTTGTCGGCGTGGGCGCTAGTCGCGTGAGGGATCTTTTTGAAAATGCGAAAAAAGAGGCTCCGGCGATCGTCTTTATAGACGAGATCGACGCTATCGGCAAAAGCCGTGCAGCTAGCGGTATGATCGGCGGAAACGACGAGCGCGAGCAGACGCTAAACCAGCTTTTAGCCGAGATGGACGGCTTTAGCTCGGATGCGTCGCCCGTTATCGTGCTTGCTGCAACCAACCGTCCGGAGGTGCTTGATGCCGCACTTTTAAGGCCGGGTAGATTTGACAGGCAGGTGCTCGTCGATAAGCCCGATTTTAAAGGTAGGATCGAAATTTTACGCGTGCATATAAAAGATATTAAGCTCGATCATAGCGTCAGTATCGAGGATATCGCACGCATGACGGCGGGTCTTGCGGGAGCGGATCTAGCAAACATCATAAACGAAGCCGCCCTGCTAGCAGGCAGAAAAGAAAAAGGCAAAGTCGAGCAGGCTGATTTGCTTGAGGCCGTCGAGCGAGCGATCGCTGGTCTTGAGAAAAAATCTCGCCGTATAAATCCGAAAGAAAAGCGCATCGTGGCCTATCACGAGAGCGGACACGCGCTTATCGCCGAGACGACAAAGGGTGCAAACAGAGTTACCAAGGTATCGATCATACCGCGCGGGCTTGCGGCGCTGGGTTACACGCTTCACACGCCGGAAGAGAATAAATTTATGATGCAGCGCCACGAGCTGATGGCTGAAGTGGACGTACTTTTAGCGGGGCGTGCAGCAGAAGAGGTCTTTATAAAAGAGATTTCGACCGGTGCTGGCAACGACCTAGAGCGCGCGACCGATATACTTCGCTCGATGATCTCGATATACGGCATGAGCGATATCGCTGGACTTATGGTGCTTGAAAAGCGCCGCAGTACTTTTCTCGCGGGCGGTCAGGCTGATAGGGATTACAGCGACAAGACAGCGGAAAAAGTGGATGAATTTATCAAAAACACGCTTGATGAGCGCTATAAGCACGTGCTTGAGACGCTGCGAACCTACGGCGACGCGATAGAAAAGATGGTTGAGGCGCTTTACGAGGAGGAAACTATCGAGGGCGCGAAGGTTAGAGATATCATCGCCAACTATGAACAAGAGCGCAGTCTGCCTAGTAGGCTCGTGAATTTAGAAGATAAAGAGGAACAAGTGTAAAGATATGCAAAACATCGGGCTAATCGCAAAACAGGGCTACAAATACGTTTTTGCTTTAGGGCTTTTGCTTTTGCTTGCGCTAGTTTTGGGTGCATGTCAAATTTTATTTTTCGCGCTTTTTGCGCTCTGCGTTTTTTGGTTTAGAAACCCGGAGCGAGCGCTAGGCAGCGACGATGCGTACGCCGTGCTTAGTCCGATCGACGGTAAGATAAAAAGCATAGATAAAATTTACTATTTTGATACGCAGTGCGTAGCTATAACCATCCGTAAGGGCGTATTTGACGCAGGCGCACTCAGGGCTCCTTGCGATATGGAGCTTTTAGAAGCCAAACAAAGGCACGGCCTATTTTTGTGTAACGCTATGGAAGCTTCTAAAAATTTAAACGAGCGAGCATTGTTCGTATGTAAAAATTTAGATAATAAATTTGCGATCCGAGTCATCGCCGGACCTCTTAGTAAGGGTATTTCTTTTGAGAATTTTAGCCGACTAAAAGCGGGCAGGAGATTTGGCTTTTTAAGTAGCGGCGAGGTAGTTTTGATACTGCCTGCAAATACGAGAATAAGTGTTAGTGTTGGCGAAAAAGTGGCAAGCGCTGGCATTTTAGGTTTTTTTAGCTATGAGGAAAAAGATGCAAAACAATCAGAATAAACTTCAGTTAATGTACATTTTGCCAAATTTATTCACTGCCGCATCGGCGTTTTTGGGTATCATTAGCATCATTGCTTCCGTGCGCGGCTATATCGCGGCTAGCGCAGGGCTAGACTATGAAGCTAACGGCTATTTTTTCAAAGCTATTATTTACATAGTTTTATCGCTATTTTTGGACGGACTTGACGGACGCGTAGCGAGACTAACTAAAACTACGTCGAAATTCGGCGTAGAGTTTGATAGTCTTGCCGATGTGATAGCTTTTGGCGTCGCGCCGGCGATGCTTTTTTACTTTACGGTCGGGCATAGCTTCGGGCGTTTGGGTTCGCTAGTAGCCGCGCTGTTCGTGGTTTTTGGCGCTATTAGACTTGCACGGTTTAACGTAATGACCGGCACCTACGAGCCGTCCGTTTTTATCGGCCTTCCGATACCTACGGCCGCGATCGTTTCGGCATTTTGGGTCGGGCTAAGCTTAGAATACGACTTCACCAGAAGCGCCGAGTGGTTTTTGATGTTTTTGCAAATTTTGCTTTCGGTCTTGATGGTGAGCAATATCCGCTACCCGAGCTTTAAAAAAGTAGATCTTAAAAGGGCTGATTTTTTGCGCATCTTGGTCGGACTTACGGTTGCGTTTTCGGCTATTTACGTTTGCCCTATCGAAGCGGTTACGACTTTAATGAGCGTTTATGTTTCTTACGGTATAATCCGCTATGTTTTTATGAGATTTAAAAACAAAAAAATTCAAAAGGAGAGCGAATGAACGGCAACGCTAAATTTAACGCATTTTTCTCCCTACTTCTGCTGCTGCGTTAGGCAGCGACTCTTTCACACCATAATAATCAAATTTAACTACACAAACTAAAACTCTAAAAAAGGATAAAAATGAACGAAAATAAAATTATAATATTTGATACTACGCTTCGAGACGGCGAGCAAAGCCCCGGCGCATCGATGAATACCGAGGAGAAAATCCGTATCGCACGCCAGCTAGAGCGCCTAAACGTAGACGTCATGGAGGTCGGCTTTGCCGCGGCTAGCAAGGGTGATTTTGACGCGATACATCAGATCGCCAAGCAAGCCTCAAACGCCTCTATCTGTTCGCTCGCCCGCGCCGTGGACGGCGATATAAAGGCCGCCGGAGAGGCTATCGCGCCTGCTAAAAACAGACGCATCCACACCTTTATCGCTACAAGCCCGATCCATATGGAGTTTAAGCTAAAAATGGCTCCCGATGAAGTAATCAGGCGTGCCGTAAAAGCCGTAGAATACGCCAAAACATTTTGCGACGACGTGGAGTTTAGCTGCGAGGATGCGTGCCGAAGCGAGATGAACTTTTTAAAAGAAATTTGCGACGCCGCTATAAACGCCGGAGCAAAAACGATCAACATCCCAGACACCGTGGGGTATCTATATCCCGAGGAGATTACCG
>CAUPYN010000014.1:0-19141 GCA_963515575.1 uncultured Campylobacter sp. | reverse complement strand
GCGATGAGCGGGGCGGTCGTGGCGATGATGATCGGGGTTTCTACGCTGCTTGGCGCGTGCGGGCTGGCGGCGCTGCTGTGGGGGCTTAAAACCAGGCAGTTTGACGACGAGCGAAAGTTTTTGGATGGAACGAAATTTGACGACGAAGATGCGCTAAACGATGCCTACGAGCTGGAGCTTCTCCGCAAAGAAAAGGGGTATAAGCAGCCTGAGTGAGGTTTAAATTTATGGCAAATTTTTCGAGACTTTGCCGCTAAAATTCGGTTATTTTGAGTCGTAAAATTTGCCGCGAAATTTGATTTTGAGCGTGGGCGGGATTTGGGGTAAATTTTCGTTTTTAAATTTGACGGGGCGTATTTTTACGACAAATTTAAGCGGTAATTTTCAATCCTGGGTAAGACTCGGCGTGAAATTGACGAACTACGCGGGCACGTCGCTGCATAGCGCGGGTAAATTCGGGCAAAATCGGGCGTTTTTGCATTCGCCGCGGTTATTAAAATTCGTAGGCGGCGGGTTAAATTTCCCGTCGCGCTTAAAATTTCGGATTTTACGCAGCGGTCGTTAAATTTAAGTCGATGCGGCTTTACGTATCGGTTTTAGATATAGTCGTAATGCCGTAAATCTCGGCGCCACTAACTTTTTTTCGGGTCGCTTCGGCGGACTTTTGATTTTAATATGCTTTTTAGCGAAATTTCGCCGTATATATTTTGAGGTATTGCCTACGATGCGCTCTTATTCGTGCTTGCGATTATCGACGGCTAGTGCGCGGACGGGGCGAATTCGCGCCTAAAGCCTTTGCCCGCAAATGAGCGGGGCGGCGAAAATTTATCCTTTTGTAAAAATCCCTTCGTAAATTTACTCGCTCTAACGATATTTTTGCGGCCGCTTGACGCACCAGCCGGGTATGCCGCCTGCTTGGAGTTTAGGCGGCTTGGAGCCGTTTAAATTTAATCGCTGTAATCACCTAGCGGGCGTGGCTTAGTCCTAATAATTTTTTGCTTTCTTGCTTGCAAAAGTTCGCTCTCACAAGCCCTTTTAATCCACTTTTAGCTTTTTAACGATATGATTCCGCAAATTTTAACAAAGGAAACAACATGAAAACGCTAGTTATCTTATCGCACCCAAATCTCGCCGCATCGCGCGTAAACAAAGCCTTGTCGCAGGTAGCAAAGGCTGCTGCGGACGTCGAAGTGCGCCATTTGGAGGGGCTTTACGGCCTAGATATCGCGCGCATAGACGCCCGCGCAGAGCAAGACGCGTTAGCGGCTGCCGAGCGCATAGTATTTTTGTACCCGATGCACTGGCTAAACGTGCCGCCTATGCTAAAAGCCTATATCGATATCGTCTTTTCGCACGAGTTGGTGGGTTCCGGCGCGCTTAAAGGCAAGGTCTTGCAGCTTGCGCTAAGCGTTAGCACCCCGCTTGGCGAATACTCTAAACAAGGTGCTATCGGCTTTAGCTTGGATGAAATTTTAACGCCGCTTAAGATCACGGCAAACTACTGCGGGATGGACTTTGCCGTGCCGTTTATCAGCAGCGGATTTGAGCCGGGCGAGTTTGGCGACGATGCCGTAGATGCCGCAGCCGCGCGCTTTGGCAAACTTTTACGAGGAGAGCTAAGTCCTAACGAGTATCAAATTTAGTTTTGCTCCCTGCGGCTATGAGTCAAAGTTACGATAGAGGCGGTGCGGGCGGCTTTATAACCGGTAAAAGCGCGGCGTATCGGAGTTAAATTTATAATCGCTCGTAAAGCAAAAACTAGGCATATCCAAGCCGCACCTTAAATTTAGAATCACAAATCGCCACATTAATTTTACATCGTCTCCGAGGCAAATTTGACTTATCGGAGACGCTAAATTTTGCTTCGCCGCCGCTAATACGCAAACTTAAAAGCCAAATCCGTTAATACCTTGCGCAAGGTTTAGGCCGCTTTGCGGTTCTTTCTTAGCCTGCGATGTTAAACGCAAGCTTATTTTAGGCCCTCTATATACTCGCTAACAGCCGCCATATCCTCGTCGCTTAGGTTTTTGGCGTGTAGATGCATGACCTTGCCCATGCCGAAGTTGTTATTTGAGCCGTCTTTGTAGCCTTGTAGCGCTTTTATGCGGTCCTCTTTGCTGATGCTAGTTAGCGCAGGCACTTTGTTGGCATATTTTGCCTCAGCTTTTTCGCCGTGACAGGCCGAGCATTTTTTGTAGATAGCCGTGCCCTCAGCCGCAAATAGAGATAAATTTAGCGCTAAAACGGCGGTTGCAATGTGGTAGATTTTCATTTTTCGTCCTTTTTGATATAAATTTAGACGAGATTATAATCTTAAAAAGTTAAAAGAAAAATTATAAAAAAGTTGCAAAAATGAAGCGTCAAAGAGAGAAAAATCGGCGGAAAACTCCGCCGAAGAGATTATTTTAGAGTAGGGATGTACTCTGAAAGAGCGGCGATATCCTCGTCGTTAAGACCTTTTGCTAGAGGTTTCATCATCGCAGAAGACTTAAATTTATCTAGGCTGCCCTCTTTGTAACCTTTTAAAGCCTCAGCGATCTCTTCTTTAGAAAGAGACGAAAGCGCAGGAACTTTGTTTAGATACATTTTTTCGGCTTTGGCTCCGTGACAGGCTTTGCATTTGTTGTAAAGTGTCGCGCCGTCAGCGGCAAATAGGCTACCTGCTAGCAATGCGGCAGCTCCTGAAACAATGATAAGCTTTTTCATTTTCAATCCTTTTTGATAAAATTGTAGGCGTATTATAGTCTTAAAAGCTAAATTTTACATTATTTTTTTATATTAGTTTCTAGCGCGGCGCGGGCGGCGATTTTCGGTTAAATTTAGATTTTTTTTGTATAATTTTCGCTATGGATAAAACAAAGCTTAAAACGCAGCCGCAAAAGGCGCTATTTCTTGATCGCGACGGCGTGATAAACGAGGATGCGGGCTATGTTTATAGACGCGAGGATTTCGTTTTTAAAGATGGCATTTTTGAAGCCTTACGCAAATTTGCGCAGGCAGGCTACGCGCTAGTCGTGGTGACGAATCAATCAGGCATCGGGCGAGGCTACTACACGCTGGAGCAGTTTGATGAGCTTTGCAGGTTTATGCTGGGCGAGTTTGAAAAAGAGGGCGTAAAGATAGAGAAAATTTACTTTTGTCCGCATGCGCCGGAGGCTCTTTGTCTTTGCCGTAAACCAAAGCCAGGCATGCTGCTAAAGGCCGCAAGCGAGCTAAACATCGACCTTGCGCGCTCAATCATGATAGGCGACAAGGATAGCGACGTGCAGGCGGGGCAGAGTGCCGGCGTCGGGATAAATTTAAAGCTCGGCGACCGGCTAAAAAGCGTGGCGGACGCGCTGGAGTTTTTAAAAAAAGAAGGAAAAATATGAAAGATATAAAAAGAGTCGTGATAACGGGCGCAGCGGGCTTTATCGGCTCAAATTTGGCGCATTATTTTGATGAAAATTTAAAAGACGTAGAAGTGCTCGCCGTGGATAAATTTAGAAGCGACGAGAAATTTAGCAACGGTAACTTAAAAAGCTTCGGGCATTTTAAAAATTTGCTCGGATTTTCGGGCGAAATTTACGAGGGCGACATAAACTGCGCAAAAACGCTAGATATGATCGAGAAATTTGCTCCAGAAGCGATATTTCACGAGGCGGCGATCTCGGATACCACGGTGACCGAGCAAGGCGAGCTAATGAGAACCAATCTAAATAGCTTTAAAGATCTGCTGGATATCTGCGAAAAAACGGGCGCGCGCATGATATACGCAAGTTCGGGTGCCACGTACGGCAACGCAAAAAGCCCGCAAAGAGTCGGCGAATGCGAAGCGCCAAATAACGTTTACGGCTTTTCAAAGCTAAAAATGGACGATCTAGGACGAAAATACGCTAAAAAAGGCGTAGCGGTCGTGGGGCTTAGATACTTTAACGTCTACGGCGCTAGGGAGTTTTATAAAAACAAAACCGCCTCGATGGTGCTGCAGTTTGGTCTGCAAATTTTAAGCGGGGAAAATCCGCGCCTCTTTGAGGGTAGCGACAAAATCAAGCGTGACTTCGTCTACATAAAAGACATCGTGCAGGCAAATTTGCTCGCTCTAAACGCTGCTAGCGGCGTGTATAACGCGGCTACCGGCACGGCAAGAAGCTTCCAAGAGATTGTGGATATTTTGCAGCGCGAGCTAGGGTCAAATTTGCCTTGCGAATACATCCCAAACCCGTATGCGCGCTCATATCAGTTTCATACGCAAGCCGACATCGAGCCGACCAAAAAGGCGCTGGGATACGAGCCTAAATTTAGCCTGGAAGAGGGCATAAAAGACTACGCGGCCGAGATAAAAAGGATATACGAGGAAGAGATAAATGCGTGAAGTACGTGCTTTGGTCGCGGGCGATCTGATGCTCGACCACTACATCTGGGGCAGCTGCGAGCGTATCTCGCCCGAAGCTCCCGTGCAGGTGGTAAAGATAAAAAACGAAACCAAACGCCTAGGCGGAGCGGGCAACGTGGTGCTAAATTTGCTTTCACTAGGCGCAAAAGTAGGCGTTATGAGCGTGCTCGGAGACGACGAGACGGGCGACGAGATAGAGCGGATCTTACGGGAGCAGGGCGCTAGACCTGAGTTTATCAAGCGCGAGATCGGGCGCACGAGCTCGATAAAAAGCCGCGTGATGGCGACGCATCAGCAAGTAGTGCGCATCGATAAAGAAAGCGTCGAAGCCGTAACGTGCGAGGACGAGCTGGCGGCAAATTTCGCCCGCGCGCTGGAGAGCTACGACGTCGCGCTGCTATCGGACTACGGCAAGGGCGTCCTGACGCCTGCGCTGTGTCAAAAGCTCATAAAGGCATGCGCGGATGCCGGCAAACCCGTGCTCATCGATCCAAAAGGCGCGGACTACTCGAAATACAAGGGCGCTACGCTACTAACGCCCAATAAAAAAGAAGCGGGCGAGGCCGTGGGCTTTAAAATAGAAAACGACGAGCAGCTTTTTACCGCGCTAAATTTACTAAAAAACGAGCTAAATTTGACCCATTCGCTGATCACGATCTCGGAGGAGGGCATCGCGCTTTTGGAGGACGCTCAGGCGGTTAAATTTCCCGCTCTGGCAAAAGAGGTCTTTGACGTCACTGGCGCGGGAGATACGGTGCTAGCGACGCTGGGCGTGATGCTGGGTGCGGGCGAAGGTATCAAAAAGGCGATCGAGACAGCAAATTTAGCCGCTGCGGTCGTCGTGGCCAAGGTCGGCTCGGCCACGGCTAGCTTTGAGGAGATAAACGAACTCGTGCGCCGTAAAAACGCGGCCGGCTTTGAGGAGAAAATAAAAAGCGCGGACGAACTGGCCGCGACGCTGGCAAACCGCGGCGAAAAGCGGCTGGTTTTTACAAACGGCTGCTTTGACATCCTGCACGCGGGACACGTGAGCTATCTAGCTAAGGCGCGGGAATTCGGCGATATACTAATCGTCGGGCTAAACTCCGATACCTCGGTGCGCGCGCTAAAAGGCGACACTCGCCCCGTAAATGCGCAAGCCGACCGCGCTACCGTGCTGGCGGCGCTTGGGGCGGTTGATTACGTGACGATATTTGACGAGCTAACGCCTCTAAATTTGATCGAAAAACTACGCCCCGACGTGCTCGTAAAGGGTGCCGACTACGAAGGTAAAGAAGTCGTCGGCAGCAGCGTCGTAAAAGACGTGCGGCTAGTGGAGTTTGTGGCCGGCAAAAGCACGAGCGCGACGATAAAAAGGATAAAAAATGAAGACTGAAGATATGATAAAAAGCGAGCTAGAGGGACATCTAGCCACTATAAAGGCAACCTTTGCGCTGGAAGCTGATATCAAAAAAGCCTGCGAAACGGCGGTAGCGACGCTAAAGGCGGGCGGTAAAATTTTGCTTTGCGGAAACGGCGGAAGCGCTGCAGACGCGCAGCATATCGCAGCCGAACTAACGGGTCGCTATAAAACCGAGCGCGGCGCGCTAGCCGGCATCGCGCTAACGACCGATACGTCTGCGCTCACGGCGATCGGCAACGACTACGGATATGAGTTTGTTTTCTCGCGTCAGCTGGAGGCTCTGGGCCGCGAGGGCGATCTGCTCATCGCGATCTCTACTAGCGGAAACAGCGGTAACGTCGTAAAAGCGCTCGAGATAGCGCGAAAAATCGGTATCAAAACGATCGGGCTAAGCGGCCGCACGGGAGGCGCTATGAATGAGCTTTGCGAGCTAAATTTGGTCGTGCCGTCAAACGACACGCCGCGCATCCAAGAGATGCACATAATGATAGGGCATATCATCTGCCAGGCTATCGACGATGCGTTTTAGGCTAAATTTAAAAGCATTTGCGGCGGCGGAGTCAAATTTGGCCCACCTTGCTACTCTCTAACTCCGCCTAGCGCGCAAGCAAATTTAACTACTCATGAAAACCCAAACTCCCGCCTACGCCGTCATCGATCTAAAATCCTTCTACGCCTCGGTCGAGTGCGTGGAGCGAGGGCTTGATCCCTTTGAGGCGAATTTAGTCGTCGCAGACGCTAGCAGGGGCGAGGGCAGCGTGTGTCTAGCCGTTAGTCCCGCACTAAAGGCTCTTGGCGTAAAAAACAGATGCAGGCTGTTTGAAATCCCTAAAAATATCAAATACATCATCGCTGCGCCCAGGATGCAGTTTTACATCGACTACGCGGCTAAAATCTACGGCATCTACCTAAAATACGTCGCCAAAGAGGACATCTACGTCTACTCCATCGACGAGGCCTTTATCGACCTTAGCTCGTATCTAAAATTTTACAAACTAGAAGCAAAAGCCATGGCAAAGATGATAATGGACGACATCCTAAAAACTACGGGCGTAACGCCGACCTGCGGCATGGGGACGAATCTATATCTAGCCAAAATCGCCCTTGATATCCTAGCTAAGCACAGCGAGGATAATATCGCCTTTTTAGACGAAACGCTCTATAAAGAAAAGCTCTGGACGCATCAGCCGCTAAATGATTTTTGGCGTATAGGCAAGCAAACTAGAGCCAAGCTTGAGAGATACGGGATATTTTGTATGAAGGATATGGCAAACGCGCCATTTAGCCTGCTAGAAAAGGTGTTTGGCATCGATGCCTACATCGCGCTAGATCACGCAAACGGTATCGAGCCCACCACTATAGCTGACATCAAGGCTTATAAGCCCTCGACCAAATCATACTTTAGCTCTGAAATTTTACCTAGGGACTACGAGAGACTAGAGGCTCTAATCGTGCTAAAAGAGATGACCGATAGGCTAGCTCTAAAGATGATAAACGAGGAGGTGCGGGCTAGCGGGCTCACGATAAATATCAAATTCGCCGATAAAAACGAACCCGCGCAAAGAGCCACGGTAAGGTTTAAAACGCCTAGCAATATCGCCAGCATGCTCATGGACGCGGTGCAGGAGCTATACCTAAAAAAGATAAAAAATGCAGGTCTCATCAGGCAAATCGGCATATCGGCAAACGACGTCGTAAAAGAGAACAAAACCGAAAGAAGCCTCTTTGAAGAAGAAAACGCAAAAGAAAAAACGGTGCTAAAAACTCTAAATAAGATAAAAGAAAAATACGGCAAAAACTCCATCCTAAGGGCCATCGACCTGCTACCGGAGGCCACCGGACGAGATAGAAACAAAAAGATAGGAGGGCACAAAAGCGGTGAATAAGGACAGAGCCAAAATCTTTAGTTCGTTTAACCCTCTTTCAACCCTAGAAAAAGCCCTAAAAGCGCAGGAGCGAGAAAAGAGCGAAAAGCTAGACCTAGACGAGTCTAAGATAGAAGAGATCCTAAACAAAATAAGCAAACTAAAACCCGCCGACAAGGTAAAAATCACATACCACGACGGGCAGGGCTACGTGAGTATAGAGGGACTGGTTTCAAACGTAAATTTGATGGATAAAAGCCTAACCGTAGTAAAAACGAGGGTCAAATTTGACGATATTTACGCGGTTGAAGTCGTTTTATAAACGGCGATTTTATATTTATGCTTCGTAGGACCGCTTTTAGTAGATAAAACAACTTTGAAATCTTAGACAAGATACCGTTTAGTGCTTGCCGTGAGGCGCGAAGCATTTGCGAGAATTTAGGCGCCGACAAAATATAGCTTTGAAGAAACAAGGGCGCTTTAAATGACATTTGCGAAAGCTCAGCGCGCGGTTATAAAAAGCCCTTTTGGATAAATTTGCAGCCGAGCCTAAGAAGTGCTAAATTTATTGCACAAGATAGCCTTAATAAAGCAACTGCTTAAGCAAGGGGCATTTATACGCAAGGATAAAACTAGCAAAAGGTAAACAGGCCGGCTCGGCGGCTAGGAGTTTGCGGGTCTAGCGGCGGTAGGGCGGGATTTGCGCTTGGTTGCGGATTTTTGGATTTGTTTTGAGTCGTTTAAATTTGCGAGATTAAGCCAAGCGCTAGGGTTAGCAAGAAGCGCTCTCCGGCATTAAATTTAGTCGCTCTAAATTTAAAAAAACTAGGATGTGTGCCCGTAAATTTGGCCGTTTTGCGCCGCCTTTTTCGCGGTTAATCAGGCGCGGATTAACAGGGCGTCTTATGGATTTTTGCGGCTTTGCTAGATTAAATCCAAATTTGCGTTTCGCTGCGGCTTTGTTTTTGCGCGTCCGAGCGTTAAATTTACGGCCGAATTTAGGCGTATTTTTAAGGCGTATTAAAGCGCCAAAGACCCGCCTTTCGTATCCGCAAAGGCTAAAACTCCGCCGAACTAGCGCCTGATTTTACTCCCAAAGCCTCCTTATCCAGATCAAAAATTCGTCCCTAGGTTCGTCGTCGTCCATATCCGCAGGCGTCGCGATCTCAAGCGCAGTTTGCGGGATCGTCGTTTTAAAGCGCTCACGCACCCACCGCCTAAACGGCTCGTTTGGATGTATGAAAAGCTCGTCTTCGTCGCTATTTGGCGGCGAGCTAAAAGCCTCGCTCCAGCATATCTCGTCGTATCCTATCGCAAGCAACCGTAAAAAATCAAGCCCGTTACGAGTCAAAACGCAAGTCATCGTCGAACCCGAACCGGAACCCATGTGTACTATCTTGGTTTCACCCGCATCATCCATCCACAGCGCACACATCGAGCCGTCTTTGCCGCTACTTGCAAATACGCAAAGCCTATTTTTTATCTCTGCGTCCAGCTCGCGCTCTTTGCCGTAAAACCAGTAGCTAAGCCCCAGATCACTGCTCTCCGGCTCGCCGGCGAAAAACGAGATGTCCGTGCCGCCCTCGCGCTCATCATCGCTCCAGCTCTGCTTCAGCCGATCCTGCGGGTAGAGATAGCCGTGCCTGCGCCCATCCTCGTCGCTCGCAAAACCGTTTGCCTCTATCCACGTATAAAGCGCCTCGATCTCGCTTGGTACTCGCATACCCTGCGGCAACGCCTCGCATAGCTGCTTTAGTAATAAATTTTCCATTTTTCTCCTTGTGCGCGAATTTGCTCGGCGACTTTACGATTTTTCGGCTAATTTTAGGCATTTGCCGCGCTATTATCTAGCCTTAGCAAACCGTATTTTAAAAGCCCTCGTGCGTTAAATTTAGCTTTGTTTTGATTTTTAAATTTATAGCGCTTGCAGCGAGTCTTATTTTTGGCTCAAATAAAAGTCATAAAACCAAGCGCGCTCAAAATCTGTCGTTAAATTTTGCGTTTTACCGCGGCGCTACTCTTTGGCCTTGAGGCAAGCCCGCAAACCGCGCCGTAAAATTAAAATTTCGTTTTAAATTTCCCCGTTCCCGCCCTGGGTATCGCTAGATCAGCATTAGGTAGTTAAATTGCGCAGTCACATTGCCCCTGTAAATTTACTGAAAATAAATCGTAAAAGGGGTGCGCCCGTTTCCGCGAGCGGTAGGGTTCCGTTGTAGGGAAGGTTTTCATGCTCGCCTCTTGCGATACTTACCCGAAATTTAAATTTTACGCTTTTAGCCTTCGATCAGATCGGTTTGCCAGTTCGCGCCTTGTAGCGTCGTGTCAAGTTGCCTGATCTGCTTTGCTAGCTCGTCCACCTGCTTTTGCAGCGCCGCGACGTCGACCGTGCTTAAAATTTTAATCTCGCTGCGCGAATAAATTTCCACCTTTTGAGCGCTCGCTTGCGCGAATGTTCGCAGCGCACCCGCTTTTAGCGTGAGTATGTCGCGCTTGGCGATCAGCTCGGTCAGACTCTTGCCGTCTGCTTTTGCGGTGCAGTTGGTTAAATTTATCCGAACGATTAGCCGCTCAAGCTCGCTTGTGAGCGCGTCTAGTTCGGCTAGCAGCGCCTTTGGCTCTTCGCTGGGTTTCTCGCCCTCTTGCACCTTTGCGTT
Source organism: uncultured Campylobacter sp. (assembly GCA_963515575.1). Taxonomy (GTDB): domain Bacteria; phylum Campylobacterota; class Campylobacteria; order Campylobacterales; family Campylobacteraceae; genus Campylobacter_A. The sequence continues at coordinate 8,845 of CAUPYN010000014.1, read as the reverse complement.
ATCCGCGAGCCTTGGTTTTAGCTGCTCGATGCGTTTTTGTATGTCTGCGCGCAGTATCAGCGCCTCGGCTAGTTTCATTTTTGTCCTTTTTAAAATTTATTTGCCGCTATTTAGCTGCCGATCTTGTCCGTAGTGCGGCGAATACGGGCCGTAAAGCAAGCAGTCGCGGCAATCGGTGCTAAACAAAATCGCGTCCGCGCGCGCCGATAGATCAAAGCTCGCGTCCGAGACTGAGTCGGCGATCTGTTTAACTAGCGCGGAGACTAGCATGCCGATGAGATCGCCTCCGCCTCCGCCCGAGTCGTTTGCCGCCGTGGTGCTTTTTTGCCAGAGCACGGCGCCCGTGTTTAGATCCACTAGAGTCGCCGCTACGCTCACGCGCGTTACGCTGTTAATCAGCATGTACGAGGTGCCGTAGTCCGCGACGTTTAGATACAGCGCGGCATCGGCGCCAAATATCTGCTTAAGCTTGTGCGCAGAGATCTGCGCGATCTCTGCGGCGTCGTATATGCCGTTGTTTTTAAAGGTTTCGTTTACGAGCGCGGGCGAAAATACGTAATACCCAGCCTCGCTAAGCGGATAGAGCGCGTTTGCCAGTACCGCCGCGGAGGCCTTTATCTCGGCTGAGTCGCTGGTGGGCATCACGACTACGATCGAGCGAGGCTTGGTCTGTAAAAACGCCGAATAGTCGTAAACCTCGGGCTGCGAGCCTGCGCACGCTCCCAAAAACAGCGCCGCAAACGCGCCAAGAAGCGCCGATTTTATTTTATTTTTCATTTTGGCTTCCTTTTGCGGTCTTGCTAGTTTTGGCTGGTTTTGTTTGCTTGTTTTTCAAATTTTGCTTGCTTGTTTGCTCGCCTAAATTTGAGCTTTTGTCATTTGAATTTGACTCGCTCGTGCCTGATTTTTCCTTCGTCTGTTCGCTTAAATTTGCCTCGGTTTTGCCCGCCGCGCCCTTGTTTTTGCTATTTTGATTTAGCAAAAACATAGCGTAGTCGCGCGACTCGGGATAAAGCTCGGCTTCTTTTTCGACGTAGGCTTTAAATTTCGCCCCGTTTCCTTGCGAAAGATAGAGCAAACCCAGATGCGCGTGCAGTCCGGGCGGGACTTTGGCGGCTCTTTGATAGGCTTTTTGCAGGCTCTGCTCGAGCGCGACGATCTGTGCGCCTGCGTCGCCCTCCTGGGTTAGATGCTCGTAGACCGAGCTCGTGTAGGCGCCGTCCCAGTAGTATAGCTGCCTAGGCGAGTCGTCCGCGCAGCCAGAGAGTAGTAGGGCGGAGGCGAGCGCGAAATTTGCTAGAGTTTTAAAGCGCAAAATTTATCCTTATTTCGCGTTAAAAGCGCCGCTTTCAAGCCCGCGCGTTAGGTTGTTTACGGCCTCGATGATGGCTAGGCTTAGCACCTTGCCGTTTAGCGTCGAATCATACCCGGCGCTACCTCCAAAGCCCAGTACTTCGCGGTTTGAGAGCTCGTACTCGCCGGCACCTTGAGTAGAGTAGATCACCTCGGAGTTTTTCACGTCCACGACGTTAAGATTTACCTTCGCGTAGGCGGTTTGGGTTTTGCCTTTGCCAAGTATCCCAAAAAGCTGGTGATCGCCCGTAGTTTTACGGCCAAATTCCGTCACGTCGCCCGTGATGACGTATCTTGCGCCTTTGATATTTTGCGCCTCTTTGCTTAGCGCGCTTTCTTCTTTGATGGCGCGCATATTGCTGCGATCAAGCACCGAAAAGCGCCCGCTTTGCTGTAAATTTGAGATAAGGATGGTCTGAGCTTGGTTGCCTAGTCTGTCCTCGCCGTCTGAAAATACGCCGTTTTGGTATGAGGACTGGTTGCTAAAGCGGCCGATAGAAACGGCGATCTTTTGTCCTTGATAGGCGGCGCTTGGGGTTTGAACTTTTGGCGTTTCGACTACGCGAGAGCTCTCCGTCGCGCAGCCGGTTATCAGCATCGCGGCGCACGCGGCTAGTAAAAATTTTACGTTCGTTTTCATATCGCTCCTTTAAATTTTGATTTGCGTTATTATCTTACTATTTTTAGCTTAAAAATTTTTAACCTGCCTAAAATTTTGAATCGCGGCGTCGGCCGGATCAAATTTGGCTATAAAATTTCCGCCTCTTTGCTTGCGTTTACCGAGCTTAACGCGATGCGGTCGCCAGGTTTTAGCTCGCTTAGATTTACGGTTTTGCCGTCTTTTTGTACTCGGACGAAATTTGAAATCTGCGCGAAAAACGACTCTTGCTGCGCGTATGCGGCGCGGGCGAGCTTGAGCGCGTTTTCAAATTTGAGCAGTTTGGTTTGCACGGCGGCATCTAAAGCCTGTCTTAAATTTAGCAAAATTTGCTCTTTTTGAGCGATTTTTTGAGTGAGGCTCGCCTGCGAAAATCTCGCTCTCATCATCGCTAGAGCGTTAAATTTACGCTCCCAAACGCGCGTAAAGGCCGCGTCCGCCGCCTCGCTTAGCCTATCTATGCTTTGCATTAGCTCGCCCATATCGGGCAGTAGCGTAGCCATCGCTGCGCTTGGGGTCGGAGCGCGAAAGTCCGCCGCAAAGTCGCTGATGACGTAATCAATCTCGTGTCCGACGGCTGAGATCACGGGCGTGCGCGCCGCGTAGATTTCTCGGGCTAAATTTTCGTCGTTAAAGCACCACAGATCCTCTCTGCTGCCGCCTCCTCGCGCCAGCACGATCGCATCCGCGCCGCTTGCGTCCGCTCTTTTTAGGGCGCGTATGAGCGAGGCGGGCGCGGTTTCGCCCTGCGTTAGCGAGTCAAAAACTAAAATTTCAGCCAGCGCCCAGCGCTGTGAAGCTATACGCAGCATGTCTTGCAAGGCGGCTGATGTTTTTGATGTGACGAGCGCGATCTTGCGCGGAAATTTGGGTAGCGGTTTTTTGCGCGAGATATCAAAAAGCCCTTCGCTCTCAAGTCTGGCTTTAAGTTGTTTAAACGCAAGCTCGAGCTCGCCCTCGCCGCTGGGACGTATGAGAGTCGCGATAAACTGATAGCTGCCGCTTGGCGAGTAGAGCGAAATTTTGCCGTAGAGAGCGACTTTCATACCGTCTGCGACGTCAAATTTGAGCTTAGCGGCATTAAATTTATAAATGACCGCCGAGATTGCGGCCTTTTCGTCTTTTAGCGTGAAGTACCAGTGGCCAGAGCCGTGCCTCACTAGCCGCGAGATCTCGCCCTCTACCTCGACGTACGAAAACGTCGTCTCAAGCAGAGTTTTGGCCTGCTCGTTTAGCTCGCTGACGCTTAGCACTCACGGGCCTTTTGCGCGATGAAAAGAGTAGAAATATCCATCGAAAAGCTCTTGCAAAGACGCATCTCAAAGCCTGCAGCAGCGAGCTCCTCGGCAAAGCTTTTTGCGTCTAAAAAGCCCTCGATCGAGCTTGGCAGGTACTCGTAGGCTTCTTGATTTTTGGAGATAAAGCCGCCTATTTTAGGCAAAATTTTACCTAGATAAAAGTCGCGAGCGCCTGTTAAAATCCCGCTTTTTTTACGTTTGGTAAACTCAAGCACCACGACATACCCGCCCATTTTTAGCACTCTGTTAAACTCTCTTATCGCGGCCTCGCGCTCGACTACGTTTCTGATGCCGTAGCTGATGCTTAGCACGTCCACCGAGCCGCTATCAAGCGTCGTTTGCGTCGCTAGCGCCTCGATAAATTTAAACTCTGGAAATTTTTGCTTAGCGACTGCGAGCATGCCGCTTGAGGGATCGACGCCGATTAGGTTTTCGATTTTTGCGTTAAATTCGCCCGCCATCTTTTGCCAAAAGCCCATCATATCGCCCGTGCCGCATGCGACGTCGACGATATTTACGCTTGAGTCTTTGAAATTGCTTAGCACCGTTTTGCACGCGATCTTGCGCCAGCTCACGTCCGCACCCATGCTCAGCACGCGGTTTGCCAGGTCGTAGGTGGGCGCAATGTCGTTAAACATCTGAACTATTTTTTCTTGTTTTTCCATTTTTTCTCTTTAGATATAGTAGATTTTTAAGCCGCGCGAAAGCTTTGTGAGGCTTTTTAAAATTTTAGGCTTTGAGTCTAAAATTTCGCTTCGCAGCTCGTAGATTTTTTTGTAAATTTTAGCCTGGAGTTTGTCTATGCGCTTTTGTTCGGCGCCGCTTTTTACGTGTGCTAGCAGGCCTAGCCAGATGTCGGCGTCTTGTAGCGAGCCAAAGGTTTCTTGTAAAATTTTGCTCTTTTTAAAGCATTTTTTAGCCGCAGGGAAGGCAAAACTGCCGCCAAAAATCTCGCTTAAGTATCTCAGCCTTTTTACCTCGATGCGGCACTTGTGAAACTGCGCGTTTTCGGTTGTCTCGCTCAAATTTGAGAGAGATTTTTTAAGGCGTAAAATTTGAGCTCGCATGGATTTTGCGGCAAGTTTTTTTATCGGCGCGTCTCCTAGCTTGCCTTTAAAAAAGTCGCTTCCCTCGCGTAAAAACACCTCCCAGTCGCGCAAAATTTCGTTCGCTTCGTCGCTTTGTAGCTCGGCCTGGACGCTTTGGGCTAGGGTTTTGCTTAAAATTTCTAGCTCGCTAGCTAGCGACTCAAAGCCTTTTTGGCTTTGCAAAAACTCGCAAAATACGTCTATATCGCTTTTTTGGTTAGTTAGCTCGGCTAGTTTTTTAAAATTTAGCAGAAAATAGCAAGCCGTTTTCCGGTCGAAAACTGGAGTGAAAATTTTAAGCAGCGAGCGCATTTTGCGTAGATTTACGCGGATCTGGTGTAGCGCCTCGGCATCGCCAGAGCTTGTGTATTCGCTTAGGTGTTTACGAAGCAGCGTAAATATCTGAAAAAACACCATCCGCATCGCATCCATCGCGCCGATATAGCTTGGTAAATTTAGCTCTAGCTCCGGGCTGTTTTGTAAAATCTCAATGCACTTTTGCGCGTCAAATTTGCCCTGCGGCAGGCCAAAAAGGGCTAAATTTTTATTTTTATAGCGCTCATCCTCCGTGACCTCGCTAACTATGTGCGCGGCGATAAACTCAGGCGGGTTAAACTCTGCGGCCTCGCGCTCGCTGCCAAACTCGGCCTCTAAAGCAACAAGCCCCTCTAAAGCGCCGTGAAAAATATCGACGTTGCAGGCGGCGCCGTCAAGCCAAAATAAAAATCTCGTCTTTCTTATCGGAGCGGCGACCGCGTTTTTTAGGGCTTTCTTAAAGCTTTTTGCATCTGTTTCGTTCTCATTTTCCTCGCGCGCTAGGCCGCCGCCAGATTTTTGCGTGATCGTAAAAACGCCCGAAGTCTCGCGAAATCTAATCTCCTCAAGCGGAGTGATTTTGACGTAAATTTGCGTCACCTCTTTTTGCTGGACGTCGATATTGCGGGCTTTTAGCTCGTTTATGACGGCGGCGTCACGCAGGATAAATTTACGCTCGATCTCTATCAAATTTCGCTCCTTAATATGAAAAATTGTATCAAAAGGTAGCTTAAAGTGTAAAATTTGCGTCCTTTTGCCGCCGACCTTGCGACGCGAAATGATTTTTTAACGCAAATAACGCTAAAATCAGATCAAATTTGAAAGGAGTTTGGATGAATAGAAAGCTAAATTTTAGCGCGGGCCCTTCGGCGTTGCCTCTTAGCGTGCTTGAGCGCGCGCAAAACGAGCTCACCGACTATCAAGGTAGGGGCTTTTCGATAATGGAAATCAGCCACCGAAGCAAGATTTTTGAAGAGGTGCACTACGGCGCAATGTCAAAGGCGCGCGAGCTATACGGCATCGGCGAAGAGTATGACGTGCTATTTTTGCAAGGCGGCGCACATTTGCAGTTTGCGATGATACCGCTAAATTTAGCCGCCAAAGGCGTCGCGCAGTATGCAGACACTGGCGTCTGGACGAGCAAGGCGATCAAAGAGGCCGCAAACGTCGGTGTATCCTATGAAGTAGTCGCTAGTAGCAAGGAAACCTCCTACGACCGTATCCCCGAGGTTAAATTTGACGGCGACGCCGCATACGGCTACGTCTGCACGAACAACACCATCTACGGCACGCAGTACCGCGAGCTGCCTCGCTCCAAAGCTCCGCTAGTAGTCGATGCATCGAGCGATTTTTTCTCGAGGCCGGTTGATTTTACCGATGTGGGGCTGCTATACGGCGGCGCGCAGAAAAATGCCGGCCCAAGCGGCGTAACCGTCGTCATCATCCGCAAAGACCTGCTAGAGCGAGCCTGCGTGGATCGCACTCCGACGATGCTTCGCTACGACACGCACGCGTCGGCCGCGTCGCTATACAACACGCCGCCGACCTTTGGCATATATCTGCTAAATTTGACGCTGGGCTGGGTGCAGGAGCAGGGCGGCCTAGCCGCGATAAACCGGATCAACGAGCAAAAGGCGGCGCTGCTTTACGGCGCGATCGACGGTTCTGGCGGTTTTTACAAAGGTCACGCGCAAAAAGATAGCCGCTCGCTGATGAACGTTAGCTTTACCATCGCAAACCGTGAGCTGGAGGCGGCCTTTATCGCCGAGTCCGAAAACGCGGGTATGCTGGGCCTAAAAGGACACCGTCACGTAGGCGGCATCAGAGCGTCTATCTACAACGCCGTGAGTATCGAAAACGTGCGGACTTTGGCTGAGTTTATGAAAGAATTTGCTAGGAAAAACGGGTAAATTTAACTAGACGCGCCGTGCGAAATTGGCTTTGCTTTGGGTAAATTTAAGCCCGAGGCTAAACTGGGCGGTGCGTCAAATTTTGCTTTTTACCGAAATTTAAGCGGCTTTGGCTTGAGGGCGGTCGCTTAAATTTGCTTTGGTTTTACGGCGAGCCAGTCTTAAATTTACCGAGTTAAATTTAGCTCGCGCCCGCCTTTTGTTGTGCTTGACCGCGTGAAGCGAAATTTGGAGAAAATTTGAGAAACTACGACGAAAATCCGATAATCATAAACGACTACGGCGCGCTGTTTTTGGCGGGATGGTATATTATTCTTTACTCGATTCTCGTTTTTGTATTTGCTTTTAGCGACTATGGGCTTTTATACCGCATTTATCTTATTGCTTTGCCCGCATCTTTTTTATTATTCTGCCTATACAATACATACGTTTTCGCGCCGCGAGTTTTTAAACAAAAACCGAGCTTTTTAGATTTTCTAGCGAGCAAATTTATCATATAGAGTATGTCTACGTAAACAAAGTAGAGAGCAAGGAGAGAATCACCCTCGTAAAAGACGTGGAAAAGGTCTATTTTTGCGTTATTAGCGAACTTGATAGGAGATACGGCAGATTTCACTTTTTTACCCCGTATCAGCTCTATAAAAAGTCCTCTATCGGCGTGCATTTTAACAAAACGAAAGACTTTATAAGATATCTTTTGGTTTATTTGATATTTGCGATACCGTTTAAAATCTATAAACTCAAAAAATCCGGCGAAGCGCTATGGCTACTGCGTAAAAATTCGTTATCAGGATGAAAAATAGAAATTATTTTTTGGTAAATTGCTATAGCAGAGATGATTATTTTGAGCTGTTGCGGTACTTTCAGGTAAACAAAATCCCCGTGGAGGACAAGACGAAATTTATGCCGCAAGCTCAAAGGTCTGCGATATTTTTCGAGGACAAGCATGAGGTTTGGAGCGACGATCCAAACGATACGGAAATACCAAAAGACGACTGGAAGCGCAAGATGAGGCGGTTTTTTAGTTTGGAGTAAATTAGGCTTGAGTTTTTTTGCTAAATTTACGTATAAATTTACTTTTAGTTCGCCGCTAAAATTTAACTACGTTTGGCTAAATTTACATATCTATTTTTAAAACGTAAACGCGCAGGCGAGAAGATTTTTGAAATTAGAAAGTATTTAATTGAGCAAAAAAACTATTTTATAAATGTATAATAAATAAAAAATAGAAAAGAAATATGGAAAAAGAAAAATACGAAGAAAACGTAGAGTATGAATTTGACGAGGAATACGACAAGGAACTATACGACGTGATGCGTATAGAGACTGCTGATGGTAGCGGAGCATATATAGAGATAGTCATGCCCAAAACGCTTCTTAGCGTGAAACGAGCTAAATATATCGGCGGGTTATTTGAGATTTTGTTTCAAATCATTATGCTTAGCGCATCTATTTATTTGATGTTAATCGGTAATAATTACTCGTTTATCGGTATATTAGGTATTTTTTATTTTATAAAAATTTATTTTTATTCGTATTTTATAAAAGAGATATCCTGCTGCGATAGTTTTTTAAGTCTTTACTATTTGTTTGGAGAAAGAAGCGTGCATTATGAAGAAATAAAATACGTTAAAATTATAAATAAATATATGATTATAAAAACCGTCGATTCCGTATTTTATTTTGCAAGAGTTAATTTATCGTTATTTAACGCTGGCGATATTAAAAATTTGGAAGAGTTTTTAATCAACAAAAACGTAAAGATAATGAAGTGATAAATTTAAGCGCAGATATATCGACAAAAGGCGAAAAGTTTCTTAGATTTGCGATGTTTATGGCCCATATCGCATTTTCATTTTTTGCGGCACGGTTGGTCGCTGTGTGCTATTTGTATCATAGTTTTGCTCCGAATTTGCCGGTACCTATGGGCGTTTTGAGCGAAATTTTAGCCGGCGTATTGATTGGTATCGCGATATTTCCGTCTCAATTTTACTCCGTAAAGCTTGATTTATGCGGAACGCCTAGATATGCGAATTTTAGTTTTAGTAAATTTATAATGGTAATGTTCGTTTATCCTATCATAATCGGATTTTTATTTGATATTGGGCCTTTATTAAAAATAATAATATTTATAAAGCATTATATAGATCGCTTTGTTATTTTTGTAGATAACGAATGCATCGCAAGCGCCGTGCGAATGCTTGAGGCAGCGGTAGTTACGAT
>CAUPYN010000013.1:0-19237 GCA_963515575.1 uncultured Campylobacter sp. | reverse complement strand
GTCTTTTTGCGTATGCGAGTAGTGCAGACTCACGCGAACCCAGCCTGGCTTTTGATCAAATTTCTGATCGTCTTTTAGCCCAAGCAAATCATGTCCGTACGGACCGGCACACGCACACCCAGCACGAGTCTGCACACCGTAGTCCTCGCTCAGCGCCTCGGCGAAATCATACGGCGAAACGCCCTTAACGTTAAACGCGAAAATCGGCAGTCTCGGCACTGCGCGCGGAAAATAGCTCACGACCTCGGGGGTCTTGTCCAGCCCCCCGCAAAATAGCCTTGCAAGCTCATCCTCGCGGCTTTTTATGACGTCTAGCCCTACTTCGTTTCGTAGCCGATACGCTAGAGCGGCTCTTATGAGCCCCATCACGTGTTGGGTGCCACCCTCCTCGGTGTGCTCTACGCTTGGTGCGAAAAAATGCGAACTGCGGCTCACGTAGCTAACCGTCCCGCCCGCGGCAAAGGTCGGTTTGTCTGATTTTACGAGCTCCTTTTTTATCGCGAGCAGTCCGCAGCTACCCACGCCGCCTAAAAGCTTATGCGGCGAGAGAAATAGCGCGTCGAAGTAGTCGGCGTCGAGGTTGTCGTGCGAACTAAAACTAGCCGCGTCAAAGGCCACGGTCGCGCCGTATCGCTTCATCATCACGTAGATTTTTTTATAGTCGCTGATTATCCCCGTGACGTTTGAGGCCGCGCTAAAAGAGCCGATGATTTCGCGCTTTGAGTTGATTTTGAGCAGTTGATCGAGTCTGCCGAAATTTATCTCTCCGCTCTTGCTTAGCGGTATGCGCACGACCTCGCACAGCCCCTCGCGCAGGCTAACCTCGTTTGAGTGATGCTCATAGGGCGAGACGATGACGAGGGGCAAATTTGCGCCTTTTACCGCCTCTTCGCCTAGGCGGTTTGCGCTCATAGGCGGTAAGTAAAGCCCCATGATTTCCTGAAATTTCTTTATAGCTCCAGTCGCGCCGCAGCCAGCTGAGATCAGATAAAATCGCTCGTCAAGCCCCAGCGCGTCTTTTAGGCTTTGCCTTGCTTTTTCGTAGCGTTTTTGCGTCTTTAGCGCGTTTGAGGCGCTTTCTGAGTGCGTGTTGGCGTAGGTTTTTAGGTATTTTGCGATCTTGCGCTCTATTGGCGCGTAGGCCAGACCCGAGGCCGTATAGTCAAAGTAGCGCACGCCTTTTTTTAAAATGATATTTTTCCTGATTTCGTCGATGCTAACCAAAATTTTTCCTTGTAAAAAAAGAGATTATAACCAAAGTTGTGCTAAAATGGGTTAAAAAGGAGCAAAAATACACGCCTTAAAATCAAGCTACGCGCGCTTTAAGCACCTTGATATCCTGCAGCTTATTTACTTTCATTTAGTATTTGACGCACTAAAATTTGAGGCGAATTATTACGATATTTTCGAGGCGATCGAAAAGGAAATTTTAGATAAATTTGAAGATTTGTCGCTCAAATTTAGCTTTGACGCCCCTTTTGAAAGCGAGCTTAAATTTGCCCTTTGCAAGCTTGCTAAAAACGACCGCAAAAAATACGCTCTAAATAAATTTCTGCCCCGCTCTCTCATCCTAAAAATTTACGCCGCCGCGATAAACTCAGGCGTAGTCAGTATCGAAAAGACGCTGGAAAAACCGCGCGTAAAAAGCAAATATCAAAAAGCCAAAAAGCTGCCCGAGCGCGATAAGGCGCAAGATAAGGTGGTCTTTAACGACAATTTTACTAGATTTTGGTTTTATTTCATCGAGCCAAATTTGGCCCTTTTAAAAAACGGAGAAAAGGCCGCGCTGATGGAGGTTATCAGACGAGAGTTTGACTCATACGCGGGCTTTGGCTTTGAGCTGCTTTGCCGCGAGCTTTTGGCGTTTAGGCTAGGCGCGGAACCCGCGCGGGTGCGGAGTCTGTGGGCGAAAAATATAGAGATAGATATATTTTTGAGCACCCAGGGGCGCATAATCGTGGGCGAAGCTAAATTTAAAGAGCATAAAATTTGCAAAAACGTGGTAAATTTACTCCTTAAAAAATGCGAGCGACTAGGCTTTGAGCCGGGCGCCGTCGCGCTATTTTCCAAAAGCGGCTTTAGCAACGAAGTGCGCCGCCTAAAAAACGACCGAATTTTACTTTTTGATTTAGAAAATTTCGAGGAGCTTTTATGACTCAGATCGATAAAACCAGCGTCCAAGACGGGCTAAAAAGCCTGATCGAGCAGACCTATCTGATAGAGCGCGAGTACAAAAACCTGACCGCGTCGTATGCGAATCTGCAAGGCTTTATCAAAGATATCGTGGAAATTTTGCCAAACGCGATCTGGGTTTTAGACGAGGCGGGCGAGATATTTTTACAAAACTCAGAAGCCATAAAACTCGGGCAAATTTTAAAATTTATCCCGCAAAATGAAGGCGAGATAAGCGCCATAGGGCAAATCTACCTCATCAAAATCGCCCAAAAAGAGGGCAAAAAAATCATCTCCGCAACCGACATAACGACCGAAAAGCGCACCGAGCGCCTAGCCTCGATGGGTCAGGTCGCCGCCCACCTAGCCCACGAGATACGCAACCCCGTGGGCTCGATCTCGCTGCTAGCCTCCACGCTGATAAAAAAAGCGGACGAGCGCGCTCGCCCCGTCGTCGAGCAGATGCAAAAGGCGATCTGGCGCGTCGAGCGCATCATTAAGGCCACCCTGCTTTTTACCAAAGGCCTAACGATAAACGCGCGCGAATTTAACCTAGCCGAGCTAAAAAGCGAGTGCGAGGCGGCGATAGAGTGCTACACCTACGGCAAGGAGATCAAATTTAGCCTAAATTTCCCCGACCTGCCCTATGTGGGTGACCGCGATCTGCTCGCGATGGTGTTTCAAAATATGCTATTTAACGCGATCGACGCGGTCGAGGAAAACGAGGACGACGAGGGCTGGGTGCGCGTGGACTACGAGAGGTGCGGCGACGAGCATAAATTTGCCGTGACCGATAGCGGCGTGCCGATCAAAAACCAAGCCATGGTCTTTGAGCCGTTTAAAACGAGCAAACTAAAGGGCAACGGCCTAGGCCTGCACCTGTGCCTGCAGATCGTCCAAGCTCACGGCGGCAGCATAGAAATCGAGCTTGAGCCAAAGAGCTTTTGCGTAAATTTGCCTGCAAAGACGGGCGGCTAGGCAGGTAAATTTGATGAAATTTATACTCTAGGCGGAGTTTAAATTTGAACGCGAAATTTAGGGCGGCTCGCGGTTTGAGATTAGCTTCGGCGAGCCGAATAACGAACGTAAAAACAATCAAAATAAGGAAAGAAAATGAAATTTGACGCGAAAATTTTAGAGGATTTAGCGGTGTGGTTTGAGGAGCTAAAGGAGATTAAATTTAGCGAACTTTTAGCGGGCGACGCGGCAAACACCGCATTTATCAGCGTGGATATGATAGAGGGATTTTGCAGCATGGGACCGCTAGCTAGCCCGCGAGTGGGCGCGATCGCGGACGGTATAGCGCGGGCTTTTAGCGCGGCTTATGCGGCGGGTGCGAGAAATCTCGTGCTGCTCGAGGATAGCCACGAGGCAAACTGTGCGGAATTTGACGCATTTCCGCCGCACGCGGTCAAGGGCACCGACGGCGCGAAGACGATACCGCAGCTACGCAAGCTGCCGTTTTTTGACGAGATAAAAATCTTTCGCAAAAACTCCTTGAGCGCGGCTTACTGCGCCGAATTTAACGCGTTTATTGCGCAAAATCCGCAAATAGACACCTTCGTAGTGCTCGGCGACTGCACGGATCTTTGCGTATATCAGCTAGTCTCGCACCTAAAGCTTAGTGCAAACGAAGCAAACGTCAGGCGCAAAGTCCTAGTGCCGGCAAGCCTCGTCGCCACATACGACGCGCCGGGGCACGAGGGGGACTTTTATCACGCGATGTTTTTGCGGCATATGCAAACTGGTCTTGGCGCGCAGGTCGTGCGAGGGATTAAATTTTAGCGCCGATTTTTTAAAGGCACTACCGCTAAATTTAGACAGCTATCGGTGTCAAATTTGAGCTAAAGCGTGAAATTCGACTACTCGCTATGCGTTTATAGGAAATCTATGGGATGATAAATTTGCACGCTCTTGGCCTCCGTCTGCGCGGCGGCATAAAGGCAATCAGAATAAAAAATATCGCAGCCGCGTTATTTTAGGTATAATGCCGGCAATGCGGAGCTGCCGCATGAAATTTTATTTTCGGAGGCGTTTTTATGAAAATTTTAGGCAAGATTCGAGTCGGCGCGGCGGCGCTTGGAGCGGTGATGTGTTTTAGTAACGCGCAAGCGTTTTTTACGATTGATTTTAACGAGCAGTGGTTGCGGCAGGACGCGTATAACCGCGCTATGAATCAAGCAAGAAAAAATTTAAATCCGCCCGATGATTCCGCCTATGTCAAAGACGTTAAGACCGATATACTCTATACGGGCGCGCTGGTACGAGCCGGAGATCATTTTTTGGATATGGACGGCATAGAGCAGATAGCGCAGCTTTTCCCCTCTGCGCAGCAAGATGAGGGGCGGCGCTTGCTAGTAGAGGGTATAGATAAGCTAAACGGCAGCGTCGAGCAGCTATACGGCATACCCAAAGAAAACGTGGCGACCGGTATCGTGGCGCTACTAGGAGGCGCTTATGCGGCGTATTTTAATCATCCGATGCCGGACGAGGCCGTAAAGCCCGCATTTTTGCAAATCGCCGAGTTTTTGCGCAAAAAACCGGAGCTGTTTGAGGGAAAAGCTACGGAAATGATGAACTCGTATCAAATATCTATGGGGATTGGGTTTTTGCTGATGGCGATGCAGCAGGAGCTACAGCAGCATCCAAATCCGGCGCATGAGGCGGAGCTAAAAGCCGTAGGCAGGCTGATTTTTAAATCATTACTAAACGTCGAGCCGGAGCAAATGGATTTTACCGCATCCGGCATAGTCTTTAAATAGGCGTTTTGATTTTTGCGCGAGCAAGGAAACTGCGTGCAGGCTCGCGCTACCTGCTAGGCGGCTTATGGCGCAAAAGTCGTCCTAGCAGCGTTTTGGCCGCAACCGAGCAAACACCCAAACCGCGCTCAAGGGTCAAATTTAAATAAAGCCGTGCGCCTTGCAAAAGTCGGCCGATTTTTTATTTTAAAATAGCGGGCGCATTTTTCGGTATTTTTAAAACCCTAAAGCCAAAACTACCTTTACGATTTTGCTTTTAAATAAACTCTCTGGGATGATAAATTTGCACGCCCTTAGCATCCGTCTGCGCAGCGGCGATGACGGCGGCCGCGATATCTTTTGCGCTCATCGGGCGGTAATTTGTTAAGATAAATTTTGGCAAAAGCCCAAACAGCCAAATCATAAAGAGCTCGCCCATACGCACCTGCTCGCGCTCGCTTTTTATCGCAGGTAGCCGCGCTATTTGCAAGCTTTTAAAACCCAGCGCGGCGATTTTTTTCTCCGCCTTGCCTTTTGCGCGCAGATAAAAAAATCTCGACCGCTCGTTTGCGCCCTGCGACGAGATGAGCGCGAAACGTCGAGCGCCTGATGCGATGCCCCATTTTGCGATATTTACGGGGTAGCTCACATCTACTTTATAAAACTGCCCGCGGCTACCGGCTTGTTTCATCGTCGTGCCAAGCGCGCAAAATATCTCGTCTACCTCGCACGGCCGTATATCTTTGATCTCGTCAAAATTTATGATTTGCGTCTCTAACTTTTCGTGGCTAAAATTTAGCTCCCTGCGCGCCCAAACGATGATTCTGTCGTAGTTTTCGCTCTCGCAAAGTCCGTGCACGATCTCTCGTCCGACCGCTCCCGTAGCTCCCACGACCAAAGCTGTTTTACCCATTTTTATTCCTTAATCTTTAAATTTTATCCCAGGCTAAGAGCCTAGCCTAAATTTAGCGCGGTAAATTTTAATCACCCGTTTAAATTTGCCCTAAATCAAAACGCAAGCGAGATTAAATTTACCGCGCCGCTTGGCAATATTCTTTCTTATACGGCGCTCGCTCGCAAAGGCGCGCGTATACTCGCTTTACCTCAGCGTCGTCCAAGGCGTATAAAGCACCTCGTTTATGATGCTCTGTAAGCATAATACAACCAGCTAACATATCCGACTCAAAGCAGTTTCTAGTGAGTGCTTTTATGGCATCCTCAGGATCGTACGACAAAGACGAAATACCCAGAGAAAGGCATCTTCTAGCATCTATTTCGCAGGCTTTTTTTAGATAGAAATGTCCTGGCAAATCCTGCGGTTCGTCATGCAAGTAAGGTTCGGCTCGAAGCAAAAGCCCCAAATTTTCGCACCCTAGCGCCGAGTTTTTGTCGCAGGCGAATTCATATATCTTTTGTGCATGCTTTTTACTTTTAGCGGGCGAGTGTTTTTCCAAATATCCACCATAAACGGCGCAGGAGTCGTAATGACCGCTTAGGCATGCAGGCAGCAAAAGCTCTTTTGCCGCGTCGTAATTTTTATTTTCTATATGTATTTTACCTGCCTCCATGCATGCGTCAATTTTACCTTCTTTGCACGCGTCAAGCAAAGTCTGCATCGCCGTTTGAGCTTCATGCTCGTTATATTTGAGTTCGTCTTTTTTATAAAAAAAGATCACGCGTTTGCAGGCTCTAGCGTCCTTTTGGGCGCACGATTTTTTAAGCGTTTCGTAGCGCGCGCTTAAAAACGCCTCCTTTTCGGGGTCGGTTTCTTTTTTTTATTGTTGGCTAGCTACCGCAGCAATGGCGAAAAACGCAAATGCTAAAACGATTAATTTTTTCATTTTTTTCCTTTCTGATTTTCGGCCCTTAAATTTAATGTTAAAAGGCTAAATTTGGGTTTAAATTTGACGACAAATCCACGTAAAAGTCGTCTAAACCGGGCTCTGCGTTACTTAAATATATCCATAACCTCAAGCGTCCCTCGCAGCCTAAACTCATCAAAGGGCAGATACTCCGCGATGCTAAGCGCACTCACGTCGCAGCTTTGATTGATGAGGCGCAAAATTTCTTTTAGTTCGCTCATTTTCATCCTGCCGCCTCCGTCGCCCGTGAGCTCGGGGTTTGCGAAGTATGTCGAGTAAAAAAACGCAGCGTCCAAGACGTCGATATCAAGATAGATCAAAACGCGTTTAAATTTAGCGCAAAAGGCCGCTATCTCGGCGTGTGGGATAAAATTTTTATCTTGGATTTTAAATTTAACGCCGAGCTTGTTTAGATATTTTTCTTGATAGTCGTGAAATCCTTGAAGGCCTACGTAGAGCAGGTTTTGCGACTCAAACGCTCCGTTTTTCATAATCGCCCTTAGGCCCGCGTCGCCTTGCCCTAGAAGTGTGCCGAGCACCATAGCATGGGCATATGCGTAGCCGTCTTGCGGCGTAGAGACGTCCGGGTGCGCGCCCAGCCAGATGATGCCCGCATCGCCGTATTTGCCACGCAGATAATCAAAAGGCGCGAGCGAAACGATGCAGCTACCGCCTATCGTGATGATTTTATCGGGGTTTTCGCGCTCTATCAAATTTAGCGCGCTTTGACCTCATCTCTGGCGTAGATACCGTCTTTTACGGGCTTTTTCTCATCGTTTGGAGCAGAAATCGGCACCCTGATAAGGGGCTGATCGTCGTTTGGCGGTAAGATGAGGCAGAGTAGCTACGCGCCGAAATAATACTCATCAAGCCCGCCGCTTAGAAAATCCGGATAAAGAAGCCTAATCGTTTTCACGTCTTCCTTTCGTATTTTAAAATTTGCAAGCCGCTTTGCAAGGCTAACGCCTACGCCGATCAGTTCGCGCAGGGCTTTTATCTTAAATTTATTTTTCAAAATTTTCGTAGCTAAACTCGTCCGCAGCGTATCTTTTTATTAGTTTTAGCTTCATTGCCTTATCTTTCCAAGCTAAAAACGGTTACTTTTATATATACTCGCAAATTTTGCTGCTATTATAATGCAAATTTGGACCTTTTTACAAGGCGCCGAGGATAATTAAAGGGCAAATTTGCCCTTTAAATTTAGTTTAGTAGAAGTGATTTTATATCTATTTTATGCTCTATCATCTTACTTTCAAGCATAAATTCTTGCGTAGCTTCAAGGGCTTTTATGTCATCAGCCGTGATCTTTGAGCTAAAGTCATACTGAGGATACATGCTCTTTACCGCCTCTATGCTTAGCCCCGTCTCCTCGGCCGTAAATTTAAGCGCCTCATCCTCGTTCGCCTTGATGTAGTCTAAAATTTCATCCTGAGCCTTTTTGAATTTCTCAACTACCTCTTTATGCTTTTTATAAAACTCTCCGCTTGTTGCCGTGACAATGACTGGAGTGATGACGCCTTTGCCGGTAGTCACTACATTTAGGCCTGATTTTTGAGCGTTGTAGGCTGCAGGACCCGCAAGAAGCGCTGCATCGACGCTACCGTTTTCGACTGCGGCTTGCGCAGCCGGGATGCCCATAGAGATGAACTCTACGTCATTTATGCTAAGCCCTCCAAGAGCTAGGTATCTAACCAAAAGCTCGTTTAAGATCGTGCCCTTTGGGCCTGCTACTTTTTTACCTTTTAGATCTTTTTGCGACTTTATGTTTTGGTCCTTAGAAAATATCACAAATACCTCTGGCGCCCTTGAGTAGGCGCTTATGATCTTTATATCAGCCTTATTTGCAGCTGCAAGTATAACCGAAGTGCCGCCCACGCAGTTTAGAAACTGGAGCGAATTTGAAGCGAGCGCTTGCGTTTGCTTGGCGCCCGAGGTAATCTCGGAGTACTCGACCGGCACGCCAAAAGACTTCGCATAAAAGCCTTTAAATTTATCGACGATCGATGGGACGTTTAGCGGCGATTTGACGTAGGTCATGCCGATCTTATCTAAGCCTTCGCTTGCGTTTGCGACTAGACAAAACAAAGAGGCCGCACACAAAACCTTGAAAAACTTTCTCATATTTGCTCCTTTAAAAATTTTATAAATTATATAATTTTTTGCTTCATTTTAGTTTTAGTTATCATTTTTTATTCTAAATTTCACTCAAAATTTTGCGTTTTACGGCTATTAGCTCCTCACTTAGCAGATCTCTTGGCCTTGCTAAATTTGATAAGTCGTAGTTTGATTTTATACCGCCTTTTTCAAGCAAGATGATCTCATCAGCCAAAAATAGCGCCTCGTCGATGTTGTGCGTGACAAAAAGGATGGTTTTGCCGGCTTGTATTTTTAAAATTTCAGCCTGCATGCTAGCTCTCGTAAATGCATCAAGCGCCGCAAACGGCTCGTCCATGAGGATCAAATTTGCCTCGTACGCAAGCACTCTAGCAAGCGAAACGCGCGAGCTCATACCGCCGGATAGCTGTGAAACTGCGGCAAATTTAAAGTCGCTAAGCCCTATCATAGATATCAAACTATCGATCTTTGCAGCCTCTATCTCATGCTTTTTAAGCGCAAATACGATGTTTTCATAGACGTTTAGAAACGGCATGAGGCGGGCTTCCTGAAAGACAAAGCCTATCTTTGCTTGCTCTTTAAATTTTATCTCGCCTAGGCTTACGCTCTCAAGACCGGCGATGAGGCGTAAAAGCGTCGTTTTGCCGCATCCGCTTCTGCCGAGTATGACGGTGATCTTATCTTTTTTTATGCTTAAGCTTAGTTCTCTCAAAACGTCGATACGCTTTTCGCCTATAAAAAAATGCTTGGATAAATTTGAAATTTCTATCATTTATCGCCTCGCAAAAGGCTAAATTTCGCTATCAAAAGCAAAAATATCCTATCTATGAGCACGCCGCAAATGCCGATAGTAAAAATCCCTACAAATATCCTATCCGCGCGCGAAAGCTCCTCGGCATCAAGGATCAAGTAGCCTAGTCCGCTTGACGCCGCTATCATCTCCGCTCCGATGATTGCGCGCATAGCGTAGCCAAAGCCTATGCGCATACCGACAAAGATATCTTTTAGCGCGCTTTTTAAGATGATCTTGTAAAAAATCTCAAATTTGCTAAAGCCAAAAATTTTACCGACCTCAATGAGCTTCACGTCGCAGCTCGTTAGCCCCTTTTGGATACTTAAAAACATCGGGAAAAATGAGGCTAAGACGATAATAATGATCTTTGGCGTCTCGTTTATACCAAACCAAAGCACTAAAATAGCTATCAAACTAAGCGGCGGGATGTTTCTAAAAAACTCTAGTATCCACTCGTAATAAATACTGATCTTTGGCAAAAGTGCCGCTATACCGCCAAGCACGAGCGCTAGGGCAAAAGAAAGAGCATATCCTGCAAATATGCGCTTAAAGCTGATGATCGTATGCGTGGCTAGCTCGCCGCTTAGGCTCATGCTATACATCGTCTTTAGCGTAGCTAGCGGACTTGGCAAGATATACGGCGTGAAAATTTCTAGCTCGCAAACGACCTGCCAGATGGCAAAGATCGCTAGGATCAAAATGCTCTTTTTAAAAATCTCCCTCACAGCCCATCTCCGTTGTGACAGCCGTTTTCGCAGTATAAAAGCTCGATGATCCGGTAGTTTTTAAGCTCGCTAAATTTATATGAAAGGGCGTTTTCTATCTTCTCTTTGCTACCAAGGCTTAAGGTTTTCACGCCCAAATTTGCGAAAAATCCCGGCGGTATCGGGCTTTGCTCGATACTACGCATCTTTAAATTTATAGCGTTTTGCTCCCTAAAGCTTTTCCACGTCAAAAATGTGGTTCGCGCTAAATTTAGCCCTCTACCTAGCTCTGCTAAGTCCTCGCAAGGCGTCGTCACATAAAGCCACTCGTCCTCTTTTAGCTTTGAGCTAAGCTCTATGGCACTTTCTATCAAAATGGGATTTAAATTTGATATGAGAGCGGCTTGCTCTTTGAAATTTGCCCTGACGAAATTTACAGCCCTCGGACAGCGACTATCAAAGATAAGCTCGCTTTGTGTAAGGCCATTTTTGTATGCGTTTTTTACGTTTTGGACGTGGTCTTTTTCGCACTCTACTACGCTAAAACCTTTGTCTTGCAAAATTTCTTTAAGCGCCGCAAAGTCGTAGATGTTTTTTACAACAGGATTTAACCAAACCAGTTTTTTCATAAGAGCTCCCGTCAAATTTAAAGACAAAATGTAATAATTGAAATCAGAATTGTATCATTTGAAAGCAAAAAGACGGCTTTGGAAGCCAAATTTATAAGAAAACAGCTAGACTTTTACGTCCGGCTTTTGCTTTTTTGCGATTTACCACGAGTCTTAGTATGCTTTTTTAAGCCTCATTAGCTCTTTTAGCACGCTTTCTCGCGTGTTTTCTTTAAATTTAAGCCCAAAGCTTGCCGATAAATCAGTCAAATTTGACTAATCTTGCGTCGTTAAATTTGAATTCAAAAAGCGCTTGCGAGACAAGCCGCTTTTAAATTTTACGACGGGAGCTACCGTGCGGGTAATGACCGAGCTAAATTTAAAAGCAGCGAAGTATAAACCAAAAAGACAAGCCGCAAAATTTTAAGAAATCTAAACGGCTTGCTTTAAACCTAGCACCCTCTCCTCAAACCCCTCGCCCACGATAAACTCCGTCGTATAAACCAGCGCGCGGCCTTCCTGCGCATCTTTGATACGGATGATCAGGCGTTTGTTGTTTTTATCGGCTGCGGCGCGGTGTTCGCCGATGGCGGCGCGGTAAATTTGCGTGATGAGATCCTTGCCCGTTTCGTCCAAATTTAGCTCTAACACGAGATCTTCGAGCTCTCTTTTGCCTCTACTTTCGCTAGCGGCTGAGCTGTTTTGGTAGCTACCGCCGCTACTTTCCTTGCGCTGCCTAAAGCTTCTGCTTTGGAAATTCATATCGCGCGCATCCTCTAGGCTCACGACATCGATTAGATTTATGCGAGCGCCCTGATCGTCGCGGCTGTAGCGCACCTTAAAGGCTAACGGAGCGTCCTTTTGCTCCTCGCTTAGGTTCTCGATTAGCCCTTTTTCGGAGTCAAACGCCGCAACCTTAAACGTGCTAAAAAGATCCATGACGCTTAGCATCATAAACTCTTTGCCGGTTTTTTTGCTAGGGATTTTAGCGATCTCGGCGATCTTGCCGACGACTAGGATCTCGCTCGTTTTATCTATCTTACCAAAGTCCTTGCTAGGCGTGTGTTTTATCTGTTCGATTTGCTCTTTGTATTTTTCGAGCGGATGCGAAAAATCCATGCCCATAGCCTCGTCAAGAGTCAAAATTTTATCCAAATTTATACGCATGAACTGCCCGTCTTTGGAGTAACGAACCTTAAACGCATGCGGTAGATCGCGCTCATCCGCACTCATCGCTTCAACCGCACCAAGACTCCTGTCAAAGACCGCGATCTCGACCGTACCGTGAAAATCCAGCATCTCTATAGTGCCCATTTTTTTACCGTTTTTCTTGCTGATCCTAGTCGTGAGATCCTCGATCTTGCCCACAAGCAGCATCTCGCCGTTTTCGGGCAGCTCGTCAAATTTATCGCTTAGCGTGTAGTTTATCTTTGAGATTTGCTCGCGGTACTCGTCTAGCGGATGGCCGGAGAGATAGATACCCACGCTTTCTAGCTCAAATTTGAGCTTGGTTTTTAGCTCGAGCTCGGAGTCGTCGCGCACGAGACTAGTTTTAACCGTCGCCATACTCTCGTCGTCGCCAAAGAGGCTCTCGGCCGCGTTTTTCTTGATAGTAGCGGCGTTTTTGCACGCCTCTACGATGTTATCTAGGTTGTTTAGCATCATCTTGCGCGTTAGTCCAAAGCTATCAAATGAACCCGATTTTATCAGGCTTTCAAATACTTTTTTATTTACCTTAAAGTTATCCACGCGCGAGACGAAGTCGTCGATGTCCTTAAACTCGCCTTTGGCCTGCTCCTCTAAGATATTTTCGATCGCCGCGCCTCCGACGCCCTTTATAGCGCCCAGACCGTAGATGATGGCATCCTTGCCGCCTTCGCTAACGACTGAGAATTCTTTTGCAGATTTATTGACCGACGGCGGCAGGATAGCGATATCTAGGCGCTTACACTCGTCGATGTAGCGCGAAATTTTATCTGCGTTAGTCTCCTCGCTAGTGATGAGAGCCGCCATAAATTCGGCCGGATAGTACGTTTTCATATAGGCCGTTTGAAAGGTCACGTAGGTGTAGGCTGCGGCGTGGGATTTGTTAAATCCGTACGAAGCGAAGTGCAAAATAAGCTCAAACAGCTCGTCGGCCTTTTTGCCGTCTAGCCCCTGAGCCTCGGCGCCTTCGATAAATTTACCCTTTAGCCTATCCATCTCCTCTTTTATCTTTTTACCCATAGCGCGGCGCACGAGATCGGCGCCTCCTAGCGAAAAGCCGCCGATAGTCTGCACGATCTGCATAACTTGTTCTTGATAGACGATGACGCCGTAGGTGGGCTCTAGTCTGGGCTGAAGCTCGGGGAAAATGTACGTGATAGGCTCCAGGCCGTGCTTGCGCTTGATGAAATCTGGTATTAGATCCATCGGACCCGGGCGATAAAGCGAGATCATCGCGATGATATCCTCGAAGCAATCCGGACGCATATCGGCTCCGACTTTTTGCATACCTTCGCTTTCTATCTGAAACAGTCCCAGCGTCTGGCCGCTACTGATCGTCTCGTAGGTTTTGGGGTCGTTTTTATTGACCTGCTCCCAGATAATCTCTTTGCCAAATCTCTTTTTTACGAGCTTGACGGCATTATCTATCACGGTTAGCGTCTTTAGCCCCAGGAAGTCAAATTTGATGAGGTCCACATCCTCTAGATACTTTAGGCTATACTGCGTGACGAAGTGATCCTCCTCGGCGTTTGGCTGGCGGAAAAGCGGGGTTTTGTTCCACAGCTCCTCGTTTGAGATGACCACGCCAGCCGCGTGCATACCGGCGTTTCGGTTTAGACCCTCCAAATCAAGGGCAAATTTCCAAATTCTATTTGCATTTGAGTTGCTTGCTATCAGCTCGCCGATCTTTGGCTCTTTTTCGAATGCCTGTTCTAGCGTGATGCCTAGCTCGTCCGGGATGAGCTTAGCCATCGCGTCTGCCTCGGCGTAGGGCATATCGCATACGCGCGCGACGTCGCGAATGACGCCTTTTGCTAGCAGCTTACCAAATGTAATAACCTGCGCGACGTTAAATTTGCCGTACTTTTCGATGACGTAGTCGATGATCTCGCCGCGGCGGTTTTGACAAAAGTCCACGTCGATATCGGGCATACTCACGCGCTCCGGGTTCAAAAAACGCTCGAAAAGCAGGTTATACGGCAAGGGATCCAGGTCCGTGATCTTTAGACTATACGCAACCAGGCTTCCCGCCGCAGAGCCGCGCCCCGGACCCACGGGCACGCCGCGCTTTTTAGCTTCGTTGATAAAGTCCCAAACGATCATCATGTAGCCTGGAAAATTCATCTTGTTTATGATATCTATCTCGCGCTGCAGACGTGCTTTGTACTCCTCGTGGCGCTCTGCCGGGACAAACTTCAGCCTCTCCTCCAGCCCCTGCCTGCACTCGTGCTCAAACAGCACGCTGTCGTTTGGTATGCTGTAGCGTTTATCAGGCTCGGGCAGGCTCAAATTTCGCTCGGCGGCGTATTCGAGCGTAAATTTAAAATTTGGCGGCGTCGCGTCGCCTAGTTTGATCGTAAGGTCGCATTTACCCACTATTTCTTGCGTATTTGCGACGGCTTCGGGGATATCGGCGAAAAGCTCGCTCATCTGCGCAGGCGTCTTGACGTAAAACTCATGCACGCTGTGGCGAAGACGGTTTGGATCGTCAAGCAGTTTGTTCATCGCGATACACATAAAAACCTCGTGAGCTCCCGCGCGTTGCTTAAACGTATAGTGCGTGTCGTTGGTTGCGATTACCTTGATATTTAGCTCTTTTGCCAGACGCAAGATCTCATCGTCGATCCTGCGCTGATCGCCGATACCGTGGCGCATGATCTCGAGGTAAAAATCATCGCCAAAGACCTCTTTGTACCACAGCGCGGCTTCCTTTGCCGCCTCGTATCCGCCCGCGCCGAAACGCAAATTTCGCTCGCTTTGGTTGAGGTTCCAGTTCACCTCGCCTTGTAGGCACGCCGAGGAGCAGATGATGCCCTCGCTGTGCTCTTTTAATATCTTTTTGTTGATACGCGGATAATAATAAAACCCCTCGATATAGCTCATGGAGCTAAGATACATCAGGTTTTTGTAGCCGATTTCGTTTTTGGCGATAAGACAGAGGTGAAAGCGCTGCTTGGTGCTTTTATCCCCTAGCTCCTCGCCGTTGTGGATGTAGGCTTCGATACCGATGAGCGGCTTTATGCCTTCATTTTTCATCGTTTTATAAAAGTCTATAGCGCCGAACATATTGCCGTGATCGGTGATGGCTGCGGCTTTGACGCCTTGTTTTTTTAGGGTTTTGGCTAGCTCTTTGATACGGTTTGCGCCGTCTAGCAGCGAATACTCCGTGTGTAGGTGCAGGTGCGTAAAATCTGTAAAATCGCTCATTCTTCGTCCTTTTTAATGCTTTTGATTTTACAAAAACTTTGCTTTTAGGCGGATAAATCGGTCTTGTTTAAATTTAACTAGGCGCGGCAAATAGGCTGCTGGTGTGGGCTTTCCCTCACATTTGAGTTTAAATTTGACGCGGGTTTTGGGCGTAAATTTGAGGTTGGCGATATAGATAACTCGGTTTAAATTTACGGCTCCAAATTTAGCCCAAATTTGAGCGGTAAATTTGATAAAAACTCGCAGATGTATGTTTTTGCGTCTAAATTTAAACTTTGCAACGATAACCCGTCCAAAAATTTGCGGAGCCGTCGTTGACCTACTAATCGAACCTCAAGCGCTCATAAATAAAATTTGGATAAGCCGGTAAAAATTTACCGCGCTTTTTAAACAATCCAAATAGCGCGTTTAAATTTATCAACTAAATTTCTCTTTAAACATCTCAAGCAAATTTGACAAAGTGTCGCATTTTGATGCGTCAAAGCCGAGCTTAAAAGCGGCAAATTTATAGTGGATTTTGGCGCCGTCCGCTACGCTCACCGCCGGAGCGCGCGAGCTTTTGGATAGCTTTTTGCCGCCATGCGCTAGCAAGCCGTGATGGATAAAATTTGCATTTTCAAAATCGTAGCCCAGCATCTGCGCCATGTACTTTTGCGCCGCCGAGCACGCGAGCAAATCCTCGCCTCGCACGAGCAAATTTACACCCAAAATCTCGTCATCCACGAGGCTAGCGAGATTATACGCGGGCGTATCGTCTTTTTTCCAAACGACGAAATCGCCCAAAATTTGCGCCAAATTTACGCTTTGAGCTTGCGCGAATTTTTCCGTTTCAAACGTCGCTTCGTCCGTTAAATTTAAGACGCCTAAATTTGCAGAATTTAAATTTTCCGTGGCGTTAGGGCTAAATTTTTCGCCGCCTGGTTTCGCTCCGCCCGAGTCGCCCAATTTTTCCAAATTTTTTAAACCGTTTGCCACGCCGTTTTGCGCTTTTTGCTCACTACTCCAAAGGCCGCCCGCTGGGCTCGCCTTCCCACCAAAGTCGCACCCCAAAGCATCAAAATTTATCAAATTTCGCCCGATGCAAATTTCCGCCTCATTAAGGACGCGAAGTCGCATGGCCGTTTCGTCTTTTTTAAATTTAAGATTTTTCTCCGCGCAAACCCGCGCGTAAATGCCGTTTTTAAACGAGTTTTTCATCGAGTGCGAGCACTCGCAAGCGTAACAAACTCCTTTTTGCTCAAGCTTTTTTAACGCGTTTTTATAGGCGTCAAGCCGAAATTTGGAGCTAAATTTGGTTTCAAATTCCCCCACGCCGCTAGGTCCGCCGTCAAAATCAACACCCAGCATATCAAGCACGCGAAAGATATTTTCCACATACTGCCTGCGGTAGCGCGGCAAGTCGTAGTCGTCGATCCTTAAGTACAATTTTCCGCCGAACGCGCGAGTGAAAAGATAGGTCAGCAAGAAGTTGTAAACATTGCCCGCGTGCAAAAAGCCGCTTGGCGTCGGAGCGATACGAGAGGTAATTTTTTGGTTCATTTGGAGCTAAATTTTGACTAAAAAGCTTAAATTTAAAAATTAGTTAAAAGCCGTCAGATTTGACGGCTCGTTTATTCTTTAGATTTAGATTCGTTTACTCTTAAAGCTCTGCCGCCTACTTCCTTATTATTTAGCGCTTCGATCGCTTTTAGCGCGTCTGCGTCGTTTTCTATCTCGACGAATCCAAATCCCTTTGAGCGATTTGTATCGCGATCTTTGACGATTTTCGCGCGTTTTACTTCGCCAAACGGCGCAAATGTATCCTTAAGCTCTGCCTCAGTCATGCGATATGACAAGTTACCGACGTAAATATTCACAGTAACGTTTCCTTAAATCAAATTCCCGATAAATCGGTTAAGGGATAATACCTGAATTTAAATAAAAAAGCTAGATAAAAAGCGCGCTTTTTATAATTTAGTATTAAATTTACCCGTAAGCATATCCGCAAGCTCTATAATGCGGCAAAATTTAGCCGATTTTTCAAAACTCGCAAGCTTTTGAGGCTTTAAAAATGGCTTCATACAAAAGCCGTTTTCTCGCGCGTAAAGAAAAACTCGGCGAGAAAGAGCGGGCAAAGCTGCGTTAATTTTGCCTTAAATTTATCGCCTGGGCTTTTGTGCGGCTTTATTTTACGAACAGCAAGCCCTCTTTTACTTCGGCGTAAATTTGCTCGCCGCCTAAAATTTTAAGCAGCTCCAAAGCAAACTCCATCGCCGTGGCAGGTCCTCTTGAAGTGATGATATGGCCGTTTATCACGACGTTTCTATCGCTTACGTAGCTTCCGCCGCGTACGGCTTTTTCGCAGCTAGGATAGCAGGTAAACTCGCCTCTAACGATTTCTGCGGCGTCAAGTGCGATCGGCGCGGCGCAGATGGCTGCTATAAATTTACCTTTTTTATCGAAACGCTTTATGATTTCTCTCATTTTTAGATTTCCTTCGATATTTGAGACGCCCGGCTGACCGCCCGGCAAAACTAGCATATCGTAGTCCTCCTCCTCAAGATCGTAAAGCGTCATATCGCAGACGAATTTCACTCCGTGAGCGCCTGCTATAGGCAGCTTATCAAGCCCGACGATATCGACTTCTACGCCGCCTCGTCTAAGCACGTCCACGATGCTAACGCCCTCTATCTCCTCAAACCCGTCGGCAAAAATCACGGCAACTTTTTTCATAATTTTCTCCTTAAATTTTCGGATTATTATACTCTCGTTTGCTAAATTTGCGCTATAATCGCGCCACTTTAAATTCGAAAGGAAGGAAAATGGAAGTAAAGATTACGTATTGCAATTCTTGAAACTATAGACCGGTAGCTTCTCGTGTAGAAGAAGAATTTTTAAGTCAAATTCCAGGTGCTAAAATTAGCAAAATCGTCGGTAGCGGCGGAAACTTCATCGTTGAAGTAAACGGAAAAGTAGTCTTTTCTAAAAAAGATCTCATCGGTACGGACGTAAACGCCCTGCCAAATCCCGAAGAGATCGTTGCTTTGGTCGATAGCGTTAAAAAATCAGCCTAAAGTCTAAGCTAAGGCTTAGGCCTTGGCTTTTTTTTTCAAATTTTATCTCGTTTTTTCATATTTTTTCAGCAAATCGTTTATACGTCTCTCAAAAATTTTCCATCTAGCTTCATTTCCATGTTTTTCAAACAAACTTAACGCTTGGCGAGTCAAAATTTCTTGTTCGTGCATTATGAGTAGATATTTAAAAAGCCGGTCAATCACCGCTAGGCCGTTTCGCTCCGGCATCAAATCAATCAAATTTCGTTCTGCTTTTATCTCATCAAAAAATCTAAACACCGTCATTAAATCATTTGTTAAATTTTGACAAAGGGCTGCGGTGTCGGTATTTTCGTTGATTTCATAATAAGCAGCCTTGGAATCTGTAATGGATGAAATTCTTTCTCTAAAATGGCATTCGTATTCTTTGGGTTTTAAGACGGTTTCTTTGCGGGTTGCGACATCTATAAACGCGCCCTAAATGCCGCAATTTACGTAAAATCTAGTTTTAAATGCGGTATTGCCGTTACTTTTTTAAAAATTTACGACATAGATAAATTCGGGAGTATTTTTGTAGAAATTTAGCCCGTTTTTGGTAAAGCCGTTATCTTTAAACAGCGGCTTTACTCGGGCTATGAGCTCGTCAAATTTTGCTTTCATCAAATTTGACGACTGCGGTTATTTATTTGCGCGCTCGATGTATTCGCCGCGGACGGTATCTACGCGGATGACCTCGCCTTCAAGCACGTGGAAAGGTATCTGCACGACTGCGCCTCTCTCAAGCGGAGCAGGCTTTTAAC
>CAUPYN010000012.1:0-20793 GCA_963515575.1 uncultured Campylobacter sp. | reverse complement strand
TAGCTCTCATCGTAACTTACTACTCATTTGTGTGAGCTTAAGTTAAAGAGAGCCATTTTTTCATACAATCTCCTTTGAAATTTTTAAATTTTCGGATATCGTATCAAAATCAAACGTGCTATGGAAGGGTTTTAGCTTGCCAGAAATCGTAGCTCATTTCATTGATAAATATGCTACAATTTGGCGGCTGTTGAGCTCAGCCTTATTTCTAAGCTAGATTTAAGTAAAATTACATAAGGAATTTCTTCACTAAAATTCGACGCTCAACAAAAAATTTTAAAATTCATAAGGATTTATCGCGCTATATAATAGGTAGATTATAGATAAATGGTGACCCATACGAGACTCGAACTCGTGTTACCAACGTGAGAGGCTGGTGTCCTAACCGCTAGACGAATGGGCCAACAAAGGATACAAAACGTAAGTTGGGATTATAACCAAATAAACTTAAACTAAGATTGTTTGAGGTGCTTACGGTTACTATAAAAGGATAATATGCTTTTAACATATACCACAATTTCTCAAATATTCTAATAGAAAACTATGACAAAATATTCTAAAATTTACTGTTCGTCTATTCATTGTTATTTTATCCAAACCCCGGTTAGCTACGCTAGTAGATACGTCTAGATTTGCATATCTCTCGTCGTCGCTTAATCAAAAGCACATAAAAACGGGCGAAACAAAGGCTAAATATAACCCGCTTCGTCCGCAAAAATCATCAAATTTAGCCTACTTTGACGCTATTAGTGTTTACGATGTTGTGCTCAAAGCCAAGCTGCTCTTTGCTAAGTCCAAGCGCAAGACCCACTAGCTGCGAGAGATGGATGATAGGCACTCTGGCGTCTGAGTTTTGCACGTCTTGGTAGCGCTCCTGATAGATATCAAGCTGCATCTGGCAGAGCGGACACGGCGTAACGATGCAGTCCGCGCCGTTTTCGTCGGCGTTATTTACTATTTGGCTAGACATTTTTTGCACCGATTTTACGGCCGGATAACTCGCGTGAAATCCGCAGCAGTCAAGCCTCTTTTCAAATGGTACTATTTTCGCGCCAAGAGCCTCTACGACGGTTTCAAAACTCTTTGGATTTACCGAGCTTTCGCGGTTTCCGATGGCTTTTTCTGGGCGCAGGCTATGACAACCATAAAATAGCGCGACCTTTAAATTTGAAAGCGGCTTAACGACTTTAGCTCTTAGGGTTTCTACGTTTTGATAAAGTACCCAAAGCAGGCTGGTTACCTCCGTGGTGCCTTGATACTGCATATTGCCCTTAGCTAGAAAGGTATTTATCCTATCTTTTTGGCCGCGGTCAAGCGCCGTTTTGGCTCTAGTTAGCGTGAGGAAGCAAGTGCTGCACGTAGTTAGCACGGGCATATTCATGCCTTCAGCTAGAGCCAAATTTCTAGCATTAGCTACCAGCGTAGCGATAGGATCGACGTCTTGAGCTTGCGTGGCGCCGCAACAGCTCCAGCCTTTTATCTCGTGTAGTTTGATACCTAGTATCGGCGCAATGGCCTCCAGCGAGATTTTAGACTCTTTTGCCGCTTGACTTAGGACGCATCCCGGGAAAAAAGCAAATTCGTTTTGTGCGCTCATCTTTTACTCCTTATCCGCGGTGGCGCGCGCGGCTTTTATCATTTCTACCAACTCTTTATGACCCTCGATATCCTCTTCGCCAAATATATGCAAAGGATTCATCTTGCCCGCACCCATCAGTTTTAGCGCGATATCGGTTTTGCTTACGGCCATGGCTCCTTCGCTTCTAAGGGCGAGTAAAATTTCATTTAGCCTGCCCGAGCCATCGACCAGGTCGGTAAGGAAGGCATTAGCGTGATCCGGGCCTTCGCCGGTATTTATGCCTTGTTTTTGGGTAAAGACTCTAAGCGCTGCTATATCGTCGGCTGCGCTGATGCCTTTAGGACAGCGGTCGGCGCACTCTTGGCAGTGCACGCAGTTCCACAGACCGCCCAAAACCGCGGCTTTAGCGTGCAACATCGGGTCTTTACCCCTAGAGTCAAACGTCGCTCTGTGCGCGTGAGTGAAAACAAAAGGCTCCATATAGTCACTGCTATCGGCCGTTAGCTTGCTACACTCCGACGCGCAGCATCCGCATAGGATACAGTCCCACTGCTTTTGGATCTTGTCGTACTCGGTCTGCGTTTGTTTACAGCCTTTTTCGGCAGAAAACTCGTCCTTTGGGATAAAGGTCGGGCGGATCTTTCTTAAATTTTCGATAGAAGGCTCCCAGTCTACGACGAGATCGGAGATCACTCTAAAATTTGCCAGCGGGGAGACGGTTATAACCTCGGGATTGTCGTATGTCGCTAGCAGCTCTTCCATCTTTTCGTCGCAAGCTAGCACCGAGTGTCCGTTTACTCTCACGCCGCAAGCGCCGCAGATAGCCGATCGGCATGAAGCCGTAAAATTTAACGAAGCGTCCAAATTTTGCTTTATAAATAGCAAAAGCGATAGCAAAGTCTTGCCCTCTATATCTTTTTTATCCACGACGTAGGCTTGTTTGTAGTGTTGCGTACCGTCGTATCTGTCTATGATTATTTTCATTGCGGTTTCCTTCCGTCAAGCGAGAATTCCGTGACTACGACGTTTTTATAGCCAAGCTCTAGCTTGCCGTCGTTTAGCGTCACAATGCTATGTTTTAAGAAATTTACGTCGTCTCGTTTAGGGTAGTCCTCCCTAGTGTGAGCGCCTCTGCTCTCCAGCCTTTTGCGCGCGGCCAAACAGGCGCAACGAGATAGCAGGATCAAATTCCCCAGTTCAACGTAGTCGGTAAAGGCTGTATTCATAACTGGATTTGCGTTTGGTACGCTTAGCTTATCGTAGCGAGCCTGTATATCCTCTAGCGCCTTTTCTAGGGCGTCTAGCTTGTCCTGGGTTCTAAAGATACCCATATTATCCCAGTTTTGTTTACCTAGCTCCTCGCGTAGGAGATACATTTCGTTTGCTTGGCCCTTGCCGTTTGCGACTTTTTTAAATTTCTCGCGCCATTTTTTAGCCAGCTCTTCGGTGTTCTTGCCGCTACCAAAACTAGCCGTTTTAGCATACGCGCTAGCTCCCTTGCCGGCTAACTGACCCGTTACTACGGCATCCGAGAGCGAATTTCCTCCGAGACGATTAGCTCCGTGGATAGAGACGCACGACGCCTCGCCGCCCACGTAAAGACCCGGCATCTTCGTGCTCATATCGTCAAATTTATCCACCTCTATGCCGCCCATAGAGTAGTGCGCGGTAGGCCTGATCGGCACCGGCTGCTCTACTAGGTCTAAATTTTCAAAAAGTAGTGCGGTGTGTCTGATCTTAGGCAGTTTTTTCATTATGGTTTCTTTACCCAGATGCCTAACGTCGATGAGTACGTACGAGCCTAAACCCTCGCCGTAGCCGCGCCCCTCGCGGATCTCGGTCTCGATGGCGCGAGCCACTACGTCGCGAGGGGCCAGCTCCATCTTCTCGTGGTAGTTTTTCATAAATCTCTCGCCCTTGTTGTTTAGCAGATATCCACCCTCGCCGCGAGCCGCCTCCGTGATGAGGGTGCCGCCGTTTGCCACGCCGGTCGGGTGAAACTGTATCATCTCGGGGTCTTCAAACCCAAGCCCCGCTCGCACCGCAGCCGCTACGCCGTCGCCGGTGGCGATATAGGGCACCGAGGTTCTGTTGTAAAATATCCTCGTATATCCGCCTGTCGCCACCACGAGAGCCTTGCAAAGCACTGGAGTGATATCTCCGGTTTGGAGGTTTCGTAGCACGACGCCCTCGCATTTACCGTCCTCTACGCCGATATCTAGCAGCTCGTAGTCCATCAGAAATTTAACGTCGTTGCTAACTGCCTCGTCAAAGCAGGCATGCATAACTATGTGACCGGTTTTGTCCGCCGAGTAGTTGCATCTGCGCTTTGAGGCGCCGCCCATCATCCTTTGCGCTACGCCACCCGGTACGTCGCCTTTTTTAGCGTCTACGCCGCCGCTTGGATTTCTGGAAAATAGCGTGCCGATATAGTCCATCTCGGCTATCGCTTTGCCCGCTAGCTCGCAAAATTTGATCGCCGCGTCCTGATCGACTAGATATGCGCCGCCCTTGACCGTATCGTAGGCATGTAGCTTATATGAGTCGCCGTCAGAAAAATTCGTCACGCCGTTTATGCCGCCCTCGGCCATACAGGTGGCGTTTCTTGATGGCATCATTTTGGTAGCTACGATGACGCTAAGCTGTGGGGCGGCTTTTCTAGCCGCTACGGCCGCACGCAGTCCGGCACCGCCCGAGCCGATAATGAGAATATCGCAAGAAGGAAGCCCGTTAGCCTTGCCGCTAAAAGCCTCTTTTTTAGAAGCTTTTTTGCTTGGCTTTTTGTCGTCGCAGCCGCTAAGCGTCAAAGCTCCGACGCCGATACAGGCTCCCTGCAAAAACCTTCTTCTGGATAAATTTTCGTTCATTTGGTATCCTTTGTTTAAACTAAAATTTCGCCGAAATTCGAGTTTATTATTACAAGCCTTTATCGAGTAGATAAAGACGCCTTAATCTTGTACCTTTCTGAGACGGAATTATAATACTTTTTTTTTAAAGAAATATTAATATTACACCATTTATAAACTAAAATTTTAGAAATATTTTATCATCTAGGCATAAATCTTGAAATCAAATTTCAATCGCACGCCAAATATCTAATCGTAGATTATGCCGCGATTTTGATAATTTCGGCTAAAATTCGTAAATTTACACAAATACGATTTTATCGATACTAAATCAGATAAAATCGCTCTTATTAGCGGTATAAATCGACTAAAAACCAAGGTTTAAAGCATTTGATAAATTTACTCTTTCGTATTTTACCAGGTTTTATTTAAGCAAATAAGAAAAATATCACATAAATATCACAAAACTCCAGCTTTTTAAATTTAAGCAGTTTTTTTATACAATCGTTTAAATTTAAAACCGCGGAAAATAAGATGAAATTTATCCCCAAAACCATACCTTTTGCTGAATTTATCGCACTTATGGCGCTTCTAACCTCGCTTGGAGCTATGAGCACCGACGCGATGTTGCCCGCACTCATGCAGATCGGCCTAGATCTTGGTGTGACGCAGATAAATCAAACCCAACTCATCATCTCCTCGATGTTTGCGGGTTTTGCCGTAGGGCAGATATTTTACGGACCGCTTAGCGACTTTATCGGGCGACGAAACGCCGTGCTGCTCGCGCTTGCGATATTTACGGCAAGCTCCTTTGTTTCGGTCGTCACGAGTGATTTTACCGCGCTTTTAGCAAGCAGATTTTTTCAGGGACTAGGCGCTGCGGGCCCCAGGATCATCGCCATGGCGCTTATCCGCGATCTTTACGAGGGGCGCGCGATGGCCCGCGTGATGAGTTTTATCGCGGCCGTCTTCATCATCGTGCCGGCACTTGCCCCGATTATCGGCGGTTTTATTTTTAAAATTTATAATTGGCGTAGCATATTTTTGATGCTTACTTTTATGGGGCTTGCGTGCCTAGCGTGGTTTGGACTGCGCCAGAACGAAACCCTGCCAGCGCAAAATCGCAATAAATTTAGCCTAAATTTGATAAAACACGACGCCGCGCAGGTCGTGAAAAACAGACGAACCGCAGGCTATACGATCGTTTTGGGGCTGATTTTTGGGATGTTTTTGAGCTATATTAGCACCGCTCAGCAGATTTTCGAGGTAAGTTACAAGCTAGGCGACGAGTTTCCTATCTATTTTGCGATAAACGCACTGGCTCTTGGCGCCGCATCGATGATAAACGCAAAGCTCGTGATGATCTACGGCATGCGCTACCTCAGCATGCGCGCTATGGGGACGTTTTGCGTTATCGCGGTCGCGTTTTCGCCAGTCGTCGTCGCATATGACGGAGTGCCGCCGCTGTGGGCTTTTATGGCGTTTTGCATGAGTAGCTTTTTTTGCGTGAGTATACTTTTTGGCAACCTAAACGCGATGGCGATGGAGCCCATGGGCAAGATCGCGGGCATGGCGGCTGCGCTGATCGGCTCGGTTTCGACCTTTGTTTCGCTTCCTATCGGAGTCGCGATCGGGCAGCTATTTCGGGGCACGCTGCTGCCGATGGTCGTGAGCTTTGCACTTATCGGAGCGACGGCTTTTTGGTTACTTTATAAAACTTCAAAAATTTCGGACGAATAAATTATGCAAGCCAAATTTTTCAAAATTTGAGCGGTAAATTTGACTACGTTTTTGTTTATCGCGCCGTCCGCAAAAGCGCCTTATAAAGCAAATTTACGCTATCATTGCGCAAATTTAAAGGCAAAATATGAAACCCAAATACAACTTTTTTAAAAACTCCAAATTTGCATTCGAGGGGCTTGCCGCGATGCTAAAAAACGAGGCGGCGTTTCGCCTTGAGCTTTGCGTTATCGTCCCGCTCGCGCTAGTTTCGCTGTTTTTACCGGTTTCCGCGGCGCAGCACGCGCTACTAATCGCCGTTTTCGGACTCGTTTTGATCTGCGAATGCCTAAATACCGCGATCGAAGCGGTAGTAGATCTCGTTTCGCCAGACTTTCATCCGCTAGCCAAAATCGCCAAAGACTGCGCCTCAGCCGCCGTTTGCCTCTCTATCGGCACGGCTGCGATAACTTGGGCGTGGGCTATTTTTTCGCTAATTTTTTAAGAGTGGAGTGAAATTTGACGGCAAAAACAGTAGCGACTTTGCGCTAGTCGGGTCTTAAATTTACGCCGAATTCAACCACTCACTTTAAAAAGCAGGCTACGCCGCCAAATCCCAAGAATCCGTCGTTTGGCTAGCCGGGCGTATAAAATTTAAAAAAAAAACGGCTAAATTTAACCGCAAAACCGCACAAGCGCCGCCGTTTGCAAAACCAGCAAGAGAGCAAACCGGATGAATTTAACCGTCTCGCGCCAAAATTGCGCCGAACGACTAAAGTTTTAAGCTTTTTTTAGATAAAGTTTCGCTCTTATTATCAATATTAGGAAAGCTATGAAGCTACGTATTTCTTGGTTTAAATTTACGCTTTTAAACGCCGTTTTTATCGCTGCGCTAAATTTCGGGCTGTTTAATTTTATTTATTCAAGGCTTAGCTTTGAAGCTCATCCACTAATGTCCGCAAGCCTACCGATCATCTATTTTTCGCTGCTTTGCGCGCTATTTTCGCTCGTTTTTTTGCCCTATCTAGCTAAGCCCGTTAGTATCGCTGCGATTGCGATCACGTGCGGTAGTAGCTACTTCATGCAAAGCTACGGTATCATAATCGATTGCGAAATGATAAGAAACGTCGCGCAAACGGACGCGGGCGAGGCGTTAAGCTTTTTAAATACAAAACTCGTTTGCTACATGCTATTTTTGGGCGTTTTGCCCTGCCTTTTGGTCGCATTTACGAGGATCGAGTACGGCGGCGCAATGCGGCATCTAAAGGTCAAATTTGCCGCATTTTTCGGGTTTCTAGCGCTAGCGGCGGCTCTATTTTTGCCCCAAACCAAATCCATAATCCCGTTTTTTCGCGAAAACAGCTTCATCAGAGCCTACAACCTGCCGTTTTACCCGATTTACGCGGCGCAAAAGTATATAAAACTCGAGTTTTTCAAGCCCGAATTTAAACAAATCGGTCTAGACGCGACTATGAAACCGAGCGATGAGCGACGGCTGATGGTGCTGATTGTCGGCGAAACGGCCCGCGCGAAAAACTATTCGCTCGGCGGATACGCCAAAAACGACACGAATTTTTACACGAAAAATGAGCCAAATTTGGTCTATTTTAGCGATGCTCGCTCCTGCGGAACGGCTACAGCCGTCTCGCTGCCGTGCTTGTTTTCAAAATCCACGAGAAGCGAGTACAGTAGCAAAGAATTTAGCGAAAACGCGCTTGATATCCTAAAACGCGCGGGCGTCAAGGTAGTGTGGCTAGGCAACAACTCGGGCAAGTGCAAGGGTGTTTGCGACCGCTTGGACGCGGACGACGTCGAGTATTTTGACGCCGGATACGATACGAATATGCTGCCCTCCCTCAAAAAACGCCTCGAAAATCTCGCACAAAACGAGATCATCGTCCTACATCTGCAAGGCTCGCACGGACCGGCCTACTACGCGCGCTATCCGAGCGAATTTCGCAAATTTACCCCGACTTGCGACACGAGCGAGCTTAGCTCCTGCGATAGCGAGAGCATCGTAAACACCTACGACAACACACTGCTTTTTACCGATTTTTTCATTGACGAGGTGATAAAGGCAGTCAAGGACGCGGGCGGCGATAAAAGCGCGGTTTGGTACTTTTCAGATCACGGCGAGAGCCTAGGCGAAAACGGCATCTATCTGCATGGCATGCCCTACGCCATCGCGCCCGAGACGCAAAAACATATCCCGATGATGGCGTACACGAACGATGAGGCGACTCTAGCTAGACTGCGCGCGCAAAAAGACGACGCGGTCTCGCACGATAATGTTTTTAGTTCGTTGCTGGGGTTTTTTGGGGTGGAGACAAAAGAATATGATAAAAAACTTGATATATTTGGTGAGTAAATTTTGCTTTTTGGCGGCTCGTCTCTTGCGCGCCTTTAAATGAGCTAGAAATTTCCTCCCTCGATGAACCATATGTTCTAAAATTTCTTCGCTTCTGCTTGCAGTTACGAGCTGCAGGCGAAGTAAAGCATTTAAATTCATCGCAAGATACTTTGCCTTGATTCTTTACACTCAAATTTTAAGTCAAATTTGCAAATTTGAATGTAAATTTTACCCACCGAAACCCGCCCTTGAAAACGTAATTTTAAAAGAACAGATCTCGGTGACTCAAATTTGAATAGAAAAAGCCAAGGCGAAGTATCGTGAGATGATTTTGAGAGTTGTGCAGAAATTTTAAGTCAAGGCTAGACAAGTAGTCTGCCGCAGACTTAAAATTTCAAATCTCTCTCAAAAGCACTCACGAGACGAGCCGCAAATAGCAAAGATCAATCTCTCTGCCAGATTACTTTCCTCCCAAACCCCAACGAATTATACGTATATTTAACCCAGCTCAGACTCAAAGCGTAAAGGCTCGGGTTCATCGCCAAAGCGTAAGGAAAGTGCGCGAAGTAAATTTTGCTTTGCTGCGCGGTTGCAGGGGCGGCTAGGGCGCGAAACTGCACGCCCTCTATCTTGCCGACTATTTTGGTATCAAGCGCGACAGTGCCGGCCACGTCAGGCTCAGCTAAAAACGCCTTCACGTGAGCGCTCTGCTCACCGCCTGCTACGACAAAAGCCAAATTTTCCTCGTCAAAGGCGTAAAAGCAGCTCGCGCAGTATGGCCTGCCATCATCTAAAACAGCAAGGCTAAGCAGGTGCATTTTGCGGATAAATTTTAAAATTTTCTCATCCATTTCGTCCGCCTTAAGCGCTAAAAATTTGAGCCAAATTTGCCGAAACCCAGCTAAAATTTAGCGCTAAAAAGCAAGCTAAAACTAGCCAAAAAGCAAAGATAAAAAGCTCGGTTCTGACAAATTTAGTTTCCGCTTTTTCGCGTTTAAGCAAAGTCACTACAAGCCCCGCCGCAAAGCCTCCGATAAAGCTAAAATAGTGTACCGCCGCAGGCTTAACGAAGCTTGGCAGTTTGCCCGCAAAAAATAGCGAAAATATCGCAAGCGAGATCAAATTTGCTAGTAAAAAATAAAACGCTACGACGGGAATTTGCGGGAAAAATCCGTGCAAAACAAAGCTCAAAACGGTCGCGCTAATGAGCAAAAATACGCGCGTGGCAAAACAGCACATTTTCATCCTTTTTTGCGTGATTTTAGCGCAAGGGGTATTAAGAAAAAAGAAATTTAGCCGATATAAAGCCAAAAGGACGGCAAATCATGAAACTACAAAACTACCAAAGCGCGAGCCTAAATAGCTTTGATTTTAGCTTTAAAACCAGCGGCGGCGACGAGATAAATCTAAAAATGTACGACAATAAAACAGTAGACTACGCTAGCGCCAAAACAGCCGGCACATCGGCATCTGGACTCACTCTCACGCATGAGTACGGCTATAGCTTTTCGTATAAAGGCGACGGTCTGGACGCGCGCGATAAAGAGGAGCTGGCAACCGCTCTAGAAAAGATAGCGCCTAACATAGATAAATTTATGAAAAACGTCAAAGAGGGCGAGGATCCGATATTTTCGCGCGTGACAAATCTCGCAAATTCCCTTCGTAAAGAGCTTCCCGAGATAAAAGACGCAAATCATAAAAATTTTATCGCAGACGGCACGCTAAAGCTTTTTGATAGGCTGATGGAGCAAAACAAAGCGGATAACAGGCTACTTCAAAACTCCAAAAAGCTCTTTGACGAGCTCATTTCTCAGCTGGATAGCTTTAAATTTTACGTTTAGTTCGCGGTTTAAAATTTTTGCTATAATTCATAAATTTTAAAAATAGGAAAATTTATGAACGCGAATGAAAAAATAACCCAAATGCTAAATCTCCAGCAGAGCCTAAACGACGATACCAACGGCATCGGCTGGGAAAATGGCGTCAACAAAAACGGCAAACTCATCAACTGGAAACGCTGCATATATATGGAGTGCGCCGAGCTCATAGATAGCTTTGCCTGGAAACACTGGAAAAGCATAAACGCGCCGACCAATGAAGAAAATCTGCGCGTCGAGGTCGTGGATATCTGGCACTTTTTGATGAGTTTGATGCTTGAGCAGTACAAGTTAAACAACCTCGGCGACATCGCAAAGCTATCAAGCGATATCTGCGCTAGCAGCGGCTTTGAGGCGTTTTGCCGCGAGCCGTTTAACGTCGCTGATGAAAACATCTACGAGATCATAAACGACATCGAAATGCTCATAAACAAGTGCTCTGGCTTTGAGTATACGCTCTTTGACCTGCTTAAAATTTACTTCACAATGAGCCTAAAATGCGGCGTAAATCTCAGCTCGCTTTACGAGTGCTACGTCGGCAAAAACGTGCTAAACCGCTTTCGCCAAGACCACGGCTACAAAGAGGGCGCGTATAAAAAGGTCTGGAACGGCAAGGAAGATAACGCCGTGATGAACGAAATCCTGGCTCGCGGGCTAAAAAGCGTGGACGAGATCTACGCCGCGCTCGAGGCCGAGTATAAGGCGGTTAAATAAAATTTGCTGGCTAAATTTGCGCTTGGATCGTTAAATTTAGCAAATTTAACTCGCCGCCAGGCAGTTTAAGTTGCGGGCGGTTAAATTTGGGCACGGTTTAGCTGTGCTTGAAAAAACCTGCCGTTTAGCCGGCAAAAATTTACGCCGCATGCAAGTCTAGCGCCACAAAAAGCGGGCCAAATTTGATAAATTTAACTAAATTTGCAGCCGAATTTAAATCGGTCAAATTTAGCCGCGAAGTCTATGCTCGCGTTAAATTTGCGCGCCATTGGAAACATTCGCCGCGCCGCTTTGCGCAAAGCAAAAAATGCGTGTCAAATTTAGAAAAGCCGCCGCGCCCCAAACGCCCTTTTGCCGCAAAACGGCATAAATTTAAACAAATGGAGATTCGTTGTTCGCTGATATTTTACGCCTTTCGTTAAAGGACCTTTTCACGCCCAAATTTATCGCGCTCTCTATCCTGCCGCTCGTTTTTTCTGCGATCATCATCGCAGTGATCGCGATGTTTGGCGGACGTGAGCTATACGAGGCGCTAAACGAGGCCGTATCTGGCAACTCAGGCGCGCTGGCCGAGTATCCGATAGCGGCTAAAATCCTCAGCCTAGGCATCGCAAAATGGCTCATCGGCGCAATATTTTACGCCGTCGGCGCCTATCTAGTCGTCATGCTTTCGGTTTTTTGCGCGCTCGCGGTTGCGGGCTTTCTCACGCCGACGATCGCACGCGAGATAAACCGCAGACACTACCGCGTAGACGAGGCGCAGCTAGCAAACATCAGCCTAGCTCGCCAAACGGCTCTCATGGGTCAAATTTTGCTCAAATTTTTCCTAATAGCGCTTATTTGCGTGCTGATTTTAGCCGTGCCCGCACTAAATTTCCTCGCCCTGCACCCGGCGTTTTTTTACCTTTATTATTCGCTGCTTTTCATCGACGTCGCACCAAACGCCCTCTCGCGGCACAAATTCGAGCTTTATTTGCTTGATTACGGCGGATATAAATTTAAAGCCGCCGCATTATGCTTTTACCTGCTTTGTTTGGTGCCTATTTTTGGGCTTTTCTTGCAGGTTTTTTTCATTATTTATTTTTCGCATTTTTTCTTTTTACGCGAGACTTCGCGCTTGACGTAAATCATTTCAAATCGGCGAAAAAATAAATAAAATAAGCCGAAATTTTTAAAAAAGGAAAAACAAATGAGAACTGAAAATATCGTAGTTTGCAACGTCTGCGGACAAAAAAGCACGGAAAACGAAAACGCCGTATTTATCCGTGCCCATAAAAACGGCGAAGAGGTCGATATCTGCACGGCATGCATCCCTAGCGTCATCCACGGCTCGGGCCTAGTCGTCCGCAGCAACGACGAAGTCAAAGAAGACCTATAAATTTAAGCCCGCTCGGGCTTAAATTTGACTATTTCCTCTAATTATTTTCCTTTTAGAGTTTTGTAAAAGGAAATTTTATCCAAGCATACCCCCGAAGCAATAAGAAATATAAGACTAAAATTTAACTCACAAAAAGAGGAAATGAGTAAATTTATACGGGCGCTAAAACTCAAGACCTCAGTCTTAACTTTCGTTCGGGAGCGGCGCATCCAAAGTCGCCAGACAAGAGCTTTCTAGTCCTTCCCCGCAAGCTAGACTACGCCGAGATAGGCGGTATGGACAAAGCTGTACGAGGATGTATCTCCACCCCGGCTAATGCGCCCATAGGCTCTATGCGTCCAATCAAAAACGACAAGCATCCTCGCGGACATAGGCGGCTTTAACCAACAAGTCGTAGCGAGTTTTCTAATCGCGGAAATCCTAAATTTAACGGCGCAAATAAATCCGAAAGGCGGCGCTATATCCACCGCCAAAGATCGCAATACTGTAACTTACAAAAAGCCAAACGAAAACTACAACGATAACGGCATGTAAAGGTCTTTGATATTTTAGAAGAGACGCGAGTAAGGTCGCTGCTAAGCTCTTTTTTAGGATAATTTAAAAAAACGTTAAATTTAGCCAGTACGCAAAGAAATGAGCGTACAAAGCGGATAAAGCCAGGCCAAGGTATAAGCGCGCAAAGATAAGCTGCAAAAACAAATGGTTACGCCGACTACCCGGCAAGCCGCAAATTTATCTTGCCCGCAGGCCGCGCTCATCTACACTCTAAATTCGTTATCGTTTGGGTATTTGTAAAATGCGGCGGATAGGGCATAGAAAGGCTAAAATTTCGCATTTGTCCCGGTGCGATGTTTTTAGCGACGCTAGCCGTGATCTCAGCGACGTTCGTGCGCTCGTCATGAGAAAACAGCGACCATCCGCTAGGCTTAAAAACCGCGCCGGCGATCGTATCTTTGCTTAACGGATTATTGACGACCTTGACGGTGAGGTCGCAGTTTGCGATGCTAAATTCGCCCGTATTTTTCAGCGAGCCCTTAAACACGACGGTCTCGTTTCTAAGCACCCTATGAGCAGTAAACTCGGTTAGAGCGGCTCTTTTAGTGTATTTATCCACGACCAACATAAAAAAATACCCCATTATCAATGTCGCGGCGATATTTATCAAAAGATAAATTTTAAACAGTTTCGGGTCTTTTTCTCCGCGCGAAAGCAGCATAAAAAGTACCGATAGTAGCGCCAAAACCGCGAGCGCGATAAAGTGAAAGACGTTAAAATACCCTTGCATCAAAAACACTCCGAACTTGCCGTGATGTTGTAATCATTCACGCGAAAATCGTTTACGACGTGCGTAATCTCACGCGTGGCATTTACGTCCAGCACGTCCTTTAGCACGATATTTTCCTTTAAAAACGGCTTTAGTTCGTTGGCATAGCGGCGCAAGATATTGTCCGAGTTTTTATAAAAAACAAGTCCGATCTCGCAGTAGTTAAAGGGCTTTTTTGAAAGATTTTTAAGGCGCATATCCACAAGAAGCGTATTTGAGTACTCAAGCTGCTTGGTAGAGACTATCTCCAGCTC
This sequence comes from uncultured Campylobacter sp., assembly GCA_963515575.1. GTDB lineage: Bacteria > Campylobacterota > Campylobacteria > Campylobacterales > Campylobacteraceae > Campylobacter_A. The sequence goes on along the minus strand of CAUPYN010000012.1, from coordinate 6,752 downwards.
TCGCGCCCTCAAATTTTGATCTAAAAATTTAGGCATAAAATGCGCTCCGTACCCAAGTGCCGCGATACTAACGACCGTGAGCGCAAAACCGGCGAAATAAGACTTTGAGGCGATATAAATGCAAAGCGCAAGAACCGCCAAAAAGGTCAAAAACATCCAGATATAGCCCGCAAAATCCGCCCAGCTAAGGTGCGTTATATAGAAATTTAAGCCTTGTTTTAGTTCGTTTATCATCTTGCCTCTTCATCTCGTTTGCTTTACTGCGAGCTAAATTTAAAATCCGCCTGCATAAAGCGTGCCAAATTTAGCCGCGCTAATCTTTGCGCGAGTTTTTCTCCTCGATACCGCTAAGCCCAAACCTACGCGCAAGCTCGGCTTTAACGCGCTCTGGGTGTATGCCGTGCGCGGCAAGAGCTATGAGTGAGTGAAAGCACAAATCCGCCGCCTCGTAAACCACGCCGTCTAGGGCTTTTTTAAGCTCGTCTTTTTCGCCTTGCCCTTTTACGCCCTGCATTAAATTTTGCGAATTTAAATCCTGCTCGTCGCGGCTTAAAATTTGCTGCGTTTTTTTGAGATTTGAGTATTCGCTCGTATATTTATCGGTTAAATTTTCAAATCTTCTCGCCGCGCTCGCGTCTTTGCACGCCATAACTAGCTCCGTAGCCTCCTCGCCGACTTTTTTTAAGACGGCATTTTCGCCCTTTTTAAACAGGCTTGCCACGTATGAAGTCTGCGGATCGGCATTTAGCTTGCGCTCCAAGATTACATGATAAATCTCGTCGATGATGCCGTAGGCGGGCTTTTTAGCTTGCGCCGTAAAGGCGGCTAAATTTTGCTCGCTCTCGCCGCCTAAATTCACGCCCGCGATTTTCCTAAAAAAACAAGATTTCGCTCCCGTATGGCATGCCGCGCCGCCTTTTTGCTCGACTTTGATTAGCAGAGTATCGTTGTCGCAGTCAAGATAAGCATCCTCGATCTTTTGGACGTTGTCACTTTGTTCGCCCTTTTTCCAGATGCGGTTTTTCGTGCGCGAAAAATAATGCGCAAAGCCCGTTTCTAGGCTTAAATTTAGTGCTTCTTCGTTCATATAAGCAAGCATCAAAACCTCACCGCTTGCGACCTCTTGAACGACGACGGGCAAAAGTCCGCCCATTTTTTCCCAGTCTATTTTCATTCTCCCTCTATCGCGGCGGTCTTTATGCGCTTTATGCATCCGTCGCTTTTGATTTATTTTCGTACGATCTCGTGCGTAAATTTTATCTTTAGCGGCTTAAAATTTACTTTGTTCACAGCTTATTTTTGACACCCTGCTGCAAACTATTTTTTAATCAAAATTTTAGAAATCCCCGCCGATAAAATTCAAATCCTAAAAAGTACGTGGAAAATGTAAATTTAGCGGCGATATCTCCGATTCCGCCTAGGAGCTTTGCTTTGAGATTGGCGAAAGCTACTTTTACTTCACCTAACCCATATCTGCGTCTTGAAAAGCTACAAACATAGCGAAGCAGAGCAGAACGGATCTAGGCAAGCAAGAAGTCTTGCGCTCGTACTCTCTTTGAGAAAAGAGGTAGAGGAGCGGCAAAAAAATACTGGTATTCGGTCTAAAAATAGATTACCTATTCAAATAGATCTTCTCAAGCGTAACGATCGTAGGAAGGTCAAAAAAAGAAAATTTATTGCTTCATTTAATGGAATGCGCTCTGCTTGCAGCTACGAACGAAGCGAAGTAAAGTTTAGATACAATACTAAAACTACACAGGAAAACTTATATCAAAAACTGCTACAATCGATGGATTGTCTAAAAAGTAGTAATATGAAATTTGTAGTTAAAAATATACTTAAGATTAATTAGCCTGAATTTAATTAAAAAATGGCCAAATGGCTCGCTATAACACAATTTTGCCGTAACTCATCAGAATACGAGTTTGTCGAATACGACTACAATGAAAGACAAATACTGTCATATGTTGCTGGTAAGGATAATTTTTAAAATTTTCCTTAAAATTTTTCAACAAAAATTTGAAAGGGCTTATGTGCACATTTCTAAAATTTACTATAGTCTTTGTCATCTGCAGGAACAATAGTTGTCATTGTAAGCTTACGCTTCCTTTGTTTGCATTAAATTCGTAGTTAACCCTAATGCGATAATAAGACGGTACGGCTATATGCTTAAAAATAAAGGTAAATGCTTCAAAAAGTCAATAAGAGATTTCAAAGAAGTAAAGAATAGACCTTAAAATTTAATCTCCTTGAAAAGTCGTTTATATATAATTGTATCTTGAATAAAGCAGAGAAAGAGAGCCGAAGCTCTCTAAAAATTATTCTTTGATTAGCTCGATATAAGCCATCTCAGCAGCATCGCCTCGGCGAACGCGAGTCTTAACAATACGCGTATATCCACCGTTTTTGCCTACGAATTTCGGAGCAAGCTCAGTTACTAGTTTATTCGTAGTTTCTTTATCTTGCAAGCTGGCAAAAACTGCTCTGTGAGCGTTGCTGTCGCCTTTTCTAGCTCTAGTGATTAGCTTTTCGATATAGCTTCTTAACTCTTTTGCCTTAGGCAAGGTCGTCTCTATCTTTTCGCTTTTGATGATAGCGATAGCTAAATTTTTAAGTAGAGCCGAGCGGTGAGCCGACGTCCTACCTAGTTTTCTGTATCCGTGACCGTGTCTCATTTATCTTCCTTTTACTCTTTTGCACTCATTTGTGATTTTAGGTCGGCGATTTTTTTCTTGAGTTGCTCTTTGCCGCCGCCTAGGTCGCCGCCGACCGGATATCCGATCTCTTGCATAACGGCTTTGATCTCGTCGAGAGATTTTTTGCCTAAATTTTTAAGCTCTTTTAGCTCGTTTTCATCCATCAAAGCAAGCTCACCGATAAATCTAATCTCGGCTTTATCAAGGCAGTTAAAGCTTCTAGCGCTCAAATTTAGCTCTTCTACACTTTGAAGTAGTTTCGCATGCTCGCTACCTGAAGTTTGAGCGTTTAGACCTGCCGAAACGTCGATATTTAAAACGCCTTTAAATACCGACATCTGCTGATACATTGCCTCGATCGCGTGTTTAAACGCTTCGATCGCGCCCACTTGTCCGTCCGTCGTAACCGTGAAAATAATCTTCTCGTAGTCAGGGTTATCCTCAACCAGGACATTTTCCAGCTCATAAACAGCTTTTTTAACAGGCGTAAAGAAAGCGTCGAGAGCTATGTAACCTTCTTCGGTATTGTCTCTTATTTCTTCACTTGGGACGTATCCGATACCTTTTTGAATGATTACGGAAAATTTAAGCTCCGCATCCTCGTTTATAGTCGCAAGATAAGCGTCTAGATTTACGACATCTACAATATCGTTTTTTAGATCGCCGGCTTTTATCTCTTTTGGACCTTTAAACGAATACTCAACCACTTCGCGCTCGGACTCGTTTTTTAGCTTAAAGCGGATGTTTTTTAAATTTATAATAAACTGCGCTACGTCCTCAAGCATACCTCTCATCGAATCAAATTCGTGAGATACGCCCTCTATCTTGACGCCCGTAGCCGCAAATCCAACCGTGCTGCTATATAAAAGTCGTCTTAGCGGATGAGCCAAAGTAACAGCATAGCCCGTCTCAAACGGATACGCGGTTATTCTGGCGACATTCTCGCTTATACTCTCTACTGAAATTTCGGTAGGCATATAAGCTGATGTGGTAATTTTTCTCATCGTTATACCCCTTATTATTTCGAATAAAGCTCTACTATGAATCTTTCCTCGACAGGAATGACGACTTCTTCCCTTTCCGGAGTTCTTGTGAAAATTCCGAATTTTTTATCTTTCTCAACATCAACCCATGCCACGATACCAGTTTGCGCCGTGAGGTCGATCGCGCGAACTATTTGCGGATTGTTTTTAGATTTTTCTATAACCTCTACTTTAGCACCCGCTTGGACTCTGTAAGAAGGAATATCCACCCTCTTGCCGTTTACCAAAATATGCCCGTGAGTAACTAGCTGGCGAGCAAAGCGGCGAGTCGTCGCAAAGCCCATTCTGTAAACTACGTTATCTAGTCTTTGTTCCAAAAGCTGCACCAAAAGCGCACCGGTGTTTCCCTCGCGGCGAGCAGCCTCTTGAAATAGGCGGCGGAATTGCTTCTCGCTAATGCCGTACATAAATTTAGCTTTTTGTTTTTCGCGAAGCTGTAAGCCGTATTCGCTTATCTTGCTTCTTCTTTGTCCGTGTTGTCCCGGAGCGTAAGGTCTTTTGTCAAGCGCGCTCTTACCTGCCAAGCGACGCTCGCCCTTTAGCGCCAAACTAACGCCGAGTCTTCTTTCTAATTTTTCAACGGGTCCTCTATATCTAGCCATAATAATTCTCCTAAATTTCTAATTATACGCGGCGGCGTTTTGGCGGTCTGCAACCATTATGCGGAAGCGGAGTTATATCTTTTAAAAATGTTACTTTTATGCCCTCTACCGCGCCTACGCTCTTGACTGCGGTCTCTCTACCGCTGCCAGGACCTTGTACTTTGATGCCTACTTCTTTTATGCCGTGCTCTTTTGCTTTAGTTAGAGCGTCTTCTATTGCTTGTTGGGCTGCATAAGGAGTTGATTTTTTACTTCCTTTAAAGCCTAGTCCGCCAGCACTGCTCCAAGCAATAGCATTTCCCATCTCATCGGTAACCGTTACCATAGTGTTGTTAAAAGTCGCGCTTATATAAACGATACCTTTAGCAATACTTTTTCTTACAATTTTCTTTTTAACTACTTTTCTTTTTGCCATCGCTTATCCTTATTTAGTCGCAGCGCCGACTGTTTTGCGCTTGCCTTTTCTAGTTCTAGCGTTTGTTTTAGTCTTTTGACCGCGTACCGGAAGACCTTTTCTGTGTCTTAGACCGCGGTAGCTTCCTAGATCCATAAGAGCCTTGATGTCCATAGCGACGCTTTTTCTAAGGTCGCCTTCCACTACGTGGTTCTCTTGGATCTCTTTGCGGATAGCCGCAGCTTCGTCTTCGGTTAGATCGTTTACTCTTTTATCGTAAGAAATTTTAGTAGCGTCTAAAATTTGACGAGATTTGTAAAGACCGATACCGTAAATATAGGTCAAACCGTATTCGATTCTCTTTTTCTTTGGTAAATCCACACCTGCGATACGTGCCATGCTTTATCCTTGTCTTTGTTTATGTTTTGGATTTTCGCAGATTATGCGAACTACGCCTTGGCGCTTGACAATTTTGCACTTGTCACACATCTTCTTTACAGAAGGACGAACTTTCATTCTAGTCTCCTAAAAATTTATTCCACTTTAGGCTGCATCAGGTTTAATGAAATTTTAAACCAACTATTTTCAAAACAAGTGGTGGGCTTTGAAAACAATTCTTCATACAGCAATTTGTCGCAAAGGGCTGAGTATAGCCAAATTTAGCTTTTAATTTACTTATGGCGGTAAATTATCCTACCCTTATCTAGACTGTAAGGCGTTAGTTCCACCTTTACGCGGTCCCCCGGCATTATTTTTATATAATGCATCCTCATCTTGCCCGCAATATGACACAAAATCACGTGTTTGTTGTCGAGCTCGACCTTAAACGTCGCATTTGGCAGCGCCTCGATGACGTTGCCGTCGATCTCTATGACGTCGTCTTTTGCCACTTAACTCCTTTTTGTTAAATTTACTTTCGCCACTCGGCGGAAGTTTGAAATTAAAATTTTAACTCACCACAAATTAAAATTTTAAAATTTACAAGCCGCGCAAACGATTTGTAAATTTTAAAATTTTACGCTAGGCTTAAGATCTCCGCACGTCCGTTCACGACTGCCATGCAGTGCTCGTAGTGACTGGTTCTTAGCCCGTCTTTGCTAGTTACTTTCCATTTGTCAGGACCGATCACCGGAGTGCCATCTTTTTGGCAGATCATCGGCTCCACACAAAATACCATTCCGTTTTTGATTTTCGGTCCTGATTTTGGGCTACCGCCCTCTAAATAATTTAAAATTTGCGGATCTTCGTGTGGGCGTCTACCGATGCCGTGACCGCAAAATCCCGTTAGCGGAACAAATCCGCGAGCTCTTATAAATTTCTCGATTTCAAAACTAAGCTCTTTAAAGTGCATTCCCGCTTTTACGGTATCTATCGCAAAATACAATGCGTCTTTGGCGCAAGCAATCAGCTTTTCGTCCTCGCGCAAAATTTGGCCCACGCCCCAAGTCCTAGCCGAGTCGCCGAAATATCCGTTCAAATTTGAGCCGATATCGACACTTACGATGTCGCCTTCTTGTAGTTTGTATTCGTTCGGGATTCCGTGGATGACTACTTCATTTACGCTTATACAAGCTGCGTTTGGAAAGCCGTAAAGCCCCTTAAATGCCGGCTTTGCGCCTGCAGTCCTTATCATATCCTCGCAAATTTTATCTATCTCTAGTAGCGAAATACCGGGCTTGATCACGCTTTCTACGTAGTCAAGGGTTTGAGCGACGATTTTATTCGCCGCTCGCATCTTCTCTATGTCGTTTGGCTGCATAATGGTTATAGCCATTACAAACCTACCGCGCTTAGAGTTTGATATTTATTCATATAGATTTGAGCCTCTATCCTTCGCATCGTATCAAGCGCAACAGAAACTACGATCAGCACCGACGTGCCACCGAAATAAAACGGAACGCCCATAAATTTAACAAGTACCCAAGGAAGCGTCGAGATGAGTCCGAGGTAAATCGCTCCGCTAAAAGTTAGTCTAGATGCTACTTCGTTTAGATAGCTGGCCGTACCTTCGCCAGGT